>JALVJU010000554.1 GCA_027034005.1 Marinilabiliaceae bacterium | reverse complement strand
ACATGATTTTCATTTGCGAATGAAAATCCCCTATACTTGAACAATAATTCTGCGTTGAACTGATTATCGATGTATTGTTGCGACTCTCCGACTTCATACCCGGGAAGCTCTCCCCCGCCGCTGCTCGAAAAACGGGTATAGGCACTTTGGTTGTGGGCATAATTCAGAGCTATGAACCCTTCCGGTTTTGTCGCCCTGTCAATGTCGCAATACGACATTTTCATCGGATGGCGGGAAAAGTTCCACTGATATCTGGCAAAAAGAAGAAATTTCCTGTCATCGTTGGGTGTCATACGGCCGTTACCGTTAAAAAGGCCAAGATTGTATGAACTTGAACCTATCTTGCCGTCGAACAGCTCGCCAAGTAACTGCACACCTATCTGCCTGTCGAAAGTGAAGTAACGGTTTGAGACCGACCTTTCAACAAATTGCTGCTTCCCAGATGAAATGAATCTCTCGGTGTTATATTTGATCTTCCACTGCCCCAGTTTGAACTGAAGATATTTTAGCCGCCCGAACGTAAACTCCCAGTTAAGCAGGTAACCTGACGGGAAATCGTATTCAAGGTAATACTTGTAATATGATTTGTAAGCATATCCTCCGACCTTCAGGCGCGCCCTCTGCACATTGAAAGATCCGTCGAAATCATCCTCCTCAGGGATAAAGAAAAGGGGTGTGTTCGACTGCA
Organism: Marinilabiliaceae bacterium; assembly: GCA_027034005.1. Taxonomy (GTDB): domain Bacteria; phylum Bacteroidota; class Bacteroidia; order Bacteroidales; family Marinilabiliaceae; genus JAADEM01. Next base: position 7,413 of record JALVJU010000554.1, on the reverse strand, counting down.
CATCAAACCTGAACTGAAGCCGCCACTGTAACCTCATCATGAATTTTTTGTCAAACTCCATAACCCATCCCTTACTGCCATACGACATGTTGATCTTTGACGGGCTGTCATCTTTTGCCTTTATCAAAACAATGGAATCGTTACGGCTTTTTCTGAATTTTGCTACAAATGAAGAATCATTCTGCCCAAAAAGAATGGTAGAAAGCAATAAAAATATTCCGGTTATAGTGCAGATCTTTTTCATTAAGGCTTGTCAATATTTACTGCAAGATAGGCAATACTGTTTTTTTTAACAAACATTAACGGAGTGTTCTGTTTTTAATTAATACCACCGATCCGTACATGTCGGGCATGGCTGCAAAATATTCAGGCACTCCGCGCGAGAACTCATCAACAGCTTTCTTTACTCCTTCCCAGTTGTGATTGTAATCATGAACAATAATGCAGCCGCCAGGACTCAGCCGGGGGTAGAAAAATCCCAGGCCGTCGAGGGTGGACTGATAAAGGTCTGCATCGAGGTGCACGAAGGCAAACTCTTCATCCTCCAACCCGTTTGCCGTCCCCGGGAATACTCCTTCCCTGACTTCAACATTGTTGTTTCCGTTGATGTATTTAACGACCTCCTCTTTTGACGTGTTGTCGAACTTCACTGTTTGAGGCCTTACCTTTCCGTCGCAATCCTCCCTGATGACCTGCTTTGGAAAACCTTCGAAACTATCGAAAAGATAGAGCTTCCTTTCCGGACTCATGTGATGAATCAACTTTGCCGTATGGCCTTTGTAAACACCCAGCTCGGCCATGTTGCCCGGAATCTTCTCCTCATCAATCCTTTTCAACTGAAACCAGAGAGAGTAAAACCTGTTCTTATCCTTGAATTTCTGCTCGTGCCGTGCAATGATTTTGGGCGTCTTTTTCTTTTTCAGGTCTTCCAACCACCGGTATGGTTTGAAAAGTTTAAATGTCCAGAAGCTCCAGAAATAGCTCAGTAGAAGCCATACGATGATATTGAGAAGGATTATGTTCAGGAATTGAAAAGTTGTCATGTTGTGATTTTAAAAGAGATTTATTTTATTACGTAATTTCTGACAAATTAAATGTTTTATCAACCCTGATCCCTTTTTCGGTCATCTTAAGGGTGCAGCACTCCGTGTAAAGGTCGTGTTCGAAAAAAAGAATGTAATTCCCCTCAAATGCCTCTTTCAAAAAAGTTTCTTTTTCTTTTATGGTGGTCAGGGGGAAAAGGTCGTATGCCGAAACCCAGGCCAAAGGAACGTTTGCAGCAAGAGGGATCAGGTCGGCGGCAAAAACCACCTTTTTTTCATTGTAGCTGATCATAGTAACGATCATGCCGGTTGTGTGGCCGTTGAACAAGCGAAAGTCAATGCCGGGGATATGCTCCCCCTCTTCATCAATGACCTTCAACTTTCCTGCCTCTTTCACAGGCATCATATCTTCAGGAAAATACACAGAGCGTTCGCGGATATTCGGGTTCAGGTAGTTTTCCCACTGGGACTTAGAAACCCAGTGAGTGGCATTGGGGAAAAGCAGTTTAAGATTCCCATCTTCATCTTTGACCACATGCCCTCCGTCATGATCAAAATGAAGGTGGGAAAGGATAACATCAGTGATCGAATCCGGGGTGTAACCGGCCTTTTCAAGCGAACCTCTCAAAGTGTCACCTCCGTTAAGCTTGTAATAGGAGTAAAACTTTTCACTCTGTTTGTTACCCATTCCCGAATCGATCAGCACCCGCCTGTCGCCTGTGTCCACAAGCAGACTACGCATTGCAAGGTTGCAATAGTTCTCCTCATCGGCAGGATACTGCTTTTGCCAAAGCACCTTGGGTATAACTCCGAAAGTGGCACCGCCGTCGGTCATGAAATTCCCGGTCTCTATCTTTATAAGTTTCATTTTGCTGTCGCTTTAGGTAGTCATCCGATGTATATTCTCCGCACTGGGGATTCATCGGATGACTATCAAGTTTTAATGACTCCTGTTGTGTCAATATTTCCTATCTTTGAGAATCAAATTTACGAAAATTTTAACATGAGAGTTCATTTTATAGCCATAGGGGGCAGCGCTATGCACAACCTTGCCATCGCCCTCCACAAAAAAGGATACAAAGTCACAGGATCGGATGATGAGATATTCGAGCCGTCGCGCTCAAGATTGAAAAAACACGGCCTATTGCCTGAAAAACAGGGCTGGCACCCGGAAAATATCACAAAAGATATTGATGCCGTCATTCTCGGCATGCATGCCCGCAAGGACAATCCTGAGCTGCAAAAGGCGCTTGATTCAGGGATTAAGGTTTATTCCTATCCCGAATACCTTTACGAACAGACAAAAGATAAAAAACGTGTTGTTATCGGCGGAAGCCACGGCAAGACAACCATCACATCGATGGTGATGCATGTGCTGAAAACAAACGGGATTGCTTTCGATTACATGGTGGGGGCACAGCTTGAAGGTTTCGACACCATGGTATCGCTGGAAGAAGATACTGAAATTGCCGTCTTTGAAGGCGATGAGTATCTGTCATCTCCCATCGACCTCTCCCCCAAGTTCCTGTGGTACAAACCTCATGTGGCGCTTTTGTCGGGGATTGCATGGGACCACATCAATGTTTTCCCCACATGGGAAAACTACCTGGAGCAATTCGATAAATTCGCAGAGACCATACGGACAGGCGGAACGCTTGTTTACTACGAAGGCGACCCGGAGCTGGTGAAGATAGCAGCCAAACAAGGGCAACGACTGAGAGTAGAACCATACTCTGCACTGCCCTTCTCTGTTGAAAAAGGTAAAACAACAATCCACTTTGAGGGTAAAGATCACGAATTGAATATTTTTGGTGAACACAACATCCAGAACATCAATGGAGCACGCCTTGTTTGCAAAGAGCTTGGCATAAAAGATCATGACTTCTTTGCGGCTATGCAGTCATTCAAAGGTGCGGCAAAGCGTTTACAGCTTCTGCAGTCATCGGACACATGCAACATCTACCTTGATTTTGCTCACTCACCTTCAAAACTAAAGGCGACTACCGAGGCGGTAAAATCTCAGTTCAGCGACAGGGAGCTTTTCGCTTGCATGGAGCTGCACACTTTCAGCAGTCTTAACAAAAAGTTCCTGCCCCACTACAAAGGAACGATGCAGGCAGCAGACAGGGCTTTCGTATTTTTCAACCCCGAGGTGCTCGAACACAAGCAGCTTCCTCCCATCACCAAAGATGAGGTTGCAAAGGCATTTGATCACCCCAACCTTACGGTCTTCACCGACAGCAGCGAACTGATAACAGAACTGAAAAATATCGAATGGAAAGAACGTAACCTGCTTATCATGACATCGGGGAATTTTTCAGGTGTCGATATCAAAAAACTGGCAGAAGAACTTATCAACAAATAAAAATAAAGATATGGCACAGGATATCCTTTTTTTGTTTATCGGATTGGTTGTAGGCAGCCTTGTCACTGCCCTTATCTATCCGCATGTAAAAAAATCAAATGTTGTTGACAAGAAGCAGTACGACCTGCTCAGCGATCAACTGAACGAACTAAAATCCGAACTTTCAGCCGAAAGGGGAAAATTAGAGCAGTTGAATATCGATTACGCCCGTTTGGAAGAGAAGAACAGGTATCTTGAAAAAGAGAACAAGGAGAAGATAGAAGAGGTGAAAAATATTCAGGAACGGCTGACTACCGAGTTTGAGAATATTGCTGGAAAGATCATCACACAAAAGTCGAAAGAACTGACCGAGAAACAGCATGAGAAACTATCTACGATACTCGACCCGCTGAAAACCGATATTAAGGCATTTGAGAAAAAAGTTTCCGAAACTTATGAAAAGGAGTTGCGTGACCACATGAGCCTTAAAACGGAGGTGAAGAAACTTTACGAACTGAACAACAGGATAAGCACAGAAGCAGAGAACCTGACCAAAGCCCTTAAAGGCGATGTGAAGAAAATGGGCAACTGGGGCGAGGTAATTCTTGAACGTATCCTTGAAGATTCCGGACTTACCAAAGGACGGGAATACAAACGCGAGGTTGCGGACACCAATGTTGAGGGCAAGAGCATCCGACCCGATGTGGTGATCTACCTGCCCGAGGACAAACACATCGTCATCGATTCCAAACTTTCACTGGTGGCCTACGAGAGATATGTGAGCTGTGATGATGACGAGCAGAGAAAGAAATACCTAAAAGCGCATGTGGAGAGCATGCGGAACCATATCAAAGAACTGTTCGAGAAAAATTATGCATCGGCAAAAAACCTCAACTCACCCGATTTCGTGCTGATGTTCCTACCGCTCGAATCTTCGTTTGCCGCAGCCATTGAGGGTGATGCGCAGTTGTTCAACTTTGCCTGGGAGCACAAGATAGTTCCGGTAAGCCCGTCAACGCTCCTTGCATCGCTGAAGATCATTGCCTCGATCTGGAAGCAGGAGAAACAGACACGTAACGCAGTGGAGATTGCACGCCAGGGTGGGGCACTGTACGACAAACTGGTAGGGCTGCTTGAAGATATCGAGAAGATAGGTAGTACCATCAATGTCCTCCAGAAAAACTACAACAGCACAGTGAACAAGCTGAGCACAGGACGCGGCAACCTGCTTTCACGCGCAGAGAGGATACGCGAGCTTGGCGCCAAGACAACAAAAAAGATACCAGACAACAAATTTGACAACAACCCCCTGCCGCCGGGTGAGTAAGTATTAGCCACCGATACACGAATAAATAAAACAGAGACGCAGAGACACAGAGAAAATTTGGGAGACATAGATGCACGAATGGGATGAACACTGAGACGCGGGCCTGCACGACAGCGTGGTCAGGCCTGTCTGACTGCACAGCCAGGCAGGCGGGGACACAGAGATGATTTTTATTGGGAGCGCAACTACTATTTGCACCCCCAATTTTTTCTATGGGGTCACCCTCGGCGTGGCTCAGAGCCACACCGAGGGTGGCAAGCTGCACAGATCATTGTTGACTGTTCAAAAAGGATAAAGAGAGTTAAGGAGTAGCTCTTGCGTGATGAAAAACTTAACTTTAACCTTAAATCCGACATTTAATGCATGCCAGTTCCGTAGGAACGAAATTATGTAGAAAATATGCAAATGATATATGTCCGGATGACACAGATAAAAAAATACATAGACGCAGAGACACGGAGGGATTTCTTATCCTTATGGGAAATATCCACCCGTTCAAGAAAGATAGGGAAATAGGAAGTACCTCTTTCAATATGAAATATTATAACCCGAATCTGTAAAAATACAGTCCCATAGGAACGAAATTATGGTAAAAAACATAACCGGTATCAAAGCCCCGTAGGGGCGAAACAAAGGTAACCCCGGGCGTAAGCCCGGGGACTACAAACAAATAAATATGTGGTTTTGGCGTGTGTTTTTGCTTTGCAAAAACCATGACAAAACCAACGCGAGCCATGACAGAAACGTAAAACATAAAAAAATTACACATGAAAAACATTCTTATCACCCTGTTACTAACAATCTCAACCATCCTCCCGGCACAGGAATTGCCTTACACACTGAAATCCCCGGACGGGAATGTTGTTTTCACAATTCATCAGGACAAGAAAACAAAAGGGCTCACTTACGATGTGAAGTTTCACGTGAAACAAGTTGTGGAAAAATCACAGTTAGGCGTATTTTTCAACGGAAGGGACTGGTCACTAAAAGTTGATGTTAACGGTATCACCCTTTCATCCAGGGACACCACATGGATACCGGTTTACGGTGAACGAAGCGAATACCGTGACCACTACAACAAAGCAATGGTGTCCCTCACCAAAGGACATGCCCGTCTGCAAATTGAGATACGTGCTTACGATGAAGGTATTGCTTTCCGTTATATCTTCCCCGAAAATCCCAATGGCGGTCCCGGGTTACGTATTACAAAAGACCTAACGGAATTCTCTTTCCCCGCAAAAACAAAAGCTTGGTTCACCCCAAGGGCACAGACGAAGTATGAGCTTATACCCCTGAAAGGATGGAGAGGCGAAGCGGAAAGGCCGTTGACACTTGATCTTGAAAACGGGATGTACATCAGTCTGACCGAGGCAGAGCTGGTGGATTTTTCACGTACAAAATTCAAACTCAGTGATGAAAAGCCCAATACCTTAAAGTGTTCAATGTACGATGCTGTTGATGAGATAGCCCCTTTCCAGACTCCATGGAGGGTGATCATGACTGCCGAAAAACCGGGGGAGTTGTTAGAACACGATTACCTCATCCTGAACCTAAACCCGCCCTGCGCCAAAAAAAATACATCCTGGATAAAACCGGGCAAGGTGATGAGAGAGGTGACTCTTACAACCACAGGAGCAAAAAAACTGGTGGATTTTGCTGCAGAGAACGGGCTGCAGTACATCGAGTTCGATGCCGGATGGTACGGGTACGAATATCACAAATCATCGGATGCCACAACTGTCACGCTTGACCCACGCCGTTCTAAAGGGCCACTCAACCTGCAGGAGATAATCAACTATGCAGGCAAAAAAGATATCGGGGTCATTGTTTATGTCAACCAAAGGGCGCTTCAAAAGCAGCTTGATGTGATCCTGCCGCTTTACAGGTCATGGGGCATAAAAGGTATAAAATTCGGGTTTGTGCATGTCGGCTCCTACCGCTGGACTGCCTGGCTGCACGATGCAGTGAAAAAATGTGCCGACAACCACCTGATGGTTGACATCCACGATGAGTACAGGCCAACCGGTTTTTCACGCACTTATCCCAACCTGATGACACAGGAGGGCATCCGTGGCAACGAGGAGTTTCCCGATGCCACGCACAACACGGTGCTGCCGTTTACCCGTTTTGTCGCCGGGGCAGCCGATTACACTGTGTGTTATTACTCACGTGATTTTGACAACAAGTACAAAACGGCTAAAGAGAAGGCTAAAGCACGGACACTGCACACAACATCTGCACATCAGCTTGCCCTGCCGGTGGTTTTCTATAGCCCCTGGCAGTTCCTTTACTGGTACGACAAGCCGTCGTCAGTGCAAGGTGAGCCGGAGCTGGAATTCTTCAAACACGTTCCAACTGTCTGGGATGATACAAAAGTTTTGATGGGAGAACCTGGTAAATTCGTCTCCATCGCACGCCGCAAAGGTGACGAGTGGTTCCTCGGCACCATCACCAACAACGATGGCCGTAAACTAAAAGTACCGCTCTCTTTCCTTGACAAAAACAAAAAATACGAAGCTACCGTTTACTTTGACGACCCGTCCGTTAATACCCGCACAAAAGTGGGTATTAAGCACATTGACGTTGATGCATCTACAGTGCTAAATATTGAACTAATGCCTTCAGGAGGCGAGGCAGTATGGATAAGGCCGGTAGAGTGATATGATATTTGGGGCGCGACTCAAAGTCGCACTCCCAAT
>JALVJU010000553.1 GCA_027034005.1 Marinilabiliaceae bacterium | reverse complement strand
CCTTAACGGAGTCGGGAATTCGCAGTGTCAGTTCTCCTGCATGTGACGACCATCCCTGTTCGGGGAAACTTACTCTCAGTTCAAGTGCTTTATTGGTTGTGATGGTTTTGATGCCATAACCTTCGGGATTGTCAGCCTTCAGAACGGCATGCATCATTATCTTTTCATCGTTCGACCTGTTTATGGTTACCTTACTGTAGTATCCAAGCACCCTAACAGTCGATATATCTTTAAATGTAGTATCCTTTTCGAATGCTACGGAGAGATCCTGTGCATTCAGCACACTGATCATAAATGTGTTTAATAAAAAAACAGCAGCAATGAAATAAATGCTATTCTTCATGGTCAACATGTGTTGTTACGTTTTGAAATTTGTTTCCCCTGATCCTGCGGTTCATGTACTTTAATACGTAACACATTGTTGTTTGTTTCAAAAAGATGGATATTTACAAATAAAAAAAGGTTGTCCCGTGAAGAACAACCTTTTTCTCAGCTTAATATTTTCAGTTTATGATTTCTTACCTTTAAGGTTATCATTGATCTCAGCGATTGCTTTCTTTGCAGCGGCATTGTTGGGATCGACGGAAAGAGCTTTGTCAAAGAAAGGCTTTGCCTCTTCATATTTTTTATTTGCTTTTATGGCAGTCTTGTCATAAAGATCCTGTGTTCTTTGATTTTCACTAAGATTATTGTAGGTTGCCCATATCTTTGTAGCTTCATTGAATGGTACAGATCCCTCTTTCAGATAATATGTAACAAGCATTTTTTTCATGTGGCCGAGATACTTACTGTTGGGAAACTCTGTCAGTGCATTGGTCAATACCTTTTCCATCTCCTGCTCTTTACCCTGGTTCTTCAATGACAAAGCTATGTAGTAAGTGGCAAGATCGGCGCGGTATTTCATGTCTTTTGCCCGGGTGTAATATTTGATCGCCCTATCATAATCCTTGATCTTTCTTGCACATGTAGCTGCATTATAAATCATTTTGGAATCCATCTCAACACCATCTTCCCAATTGGCAATGGCTTTCTCATAATTCTCCAGTGCCTGCTTGTAGTTTTTAGCCTTCAAAGCGGCATTTCCATCATTCTTATACTCAGCTGCAGTTTTGTCCTGAGCAATAGCTCCAGCAATCATAAACAACACAAAGGATAAGGTCAGTAAATACTTCATAGTTCGTAAAATTTTATTTAATGAATTGATTTAATTTCTTTTTAAACGGTCGTAAAAATAGTTTTTTTTTGATATAATAAAAAAATGTTTTTGTAATAAATTCAAATATATGACTTTGTCGATATTTTACTTCACAATAATTTATTACGGAATTACTGATCAAATATTATGCCAACGATAAGTTTTACTGTTTTTTTAAAAGGAAATTTTTAAAATCATCGAAAGAGGATGATATCTCCGTTTTTTGTTTTTGTTTGTCCATGAACTGTTTCATGGTTTCAGGCATTTCTACCTTTTGATTGATCTGCTCTTCTACAACATCAGGGAATTTTGCAGGATGAGCCGTTGCAAGGAATATACCCTGCTCTACATCTGATAATTGGGTTTTTAGTGATTCAAAACCGCAAGCCCCGTGAGGGTCAAGTACGTAACCTGTTTTATCAAAAACCTCTTTAATGGTCTTTCTGATCTGCATATCGTCCACAACATAACCGGTTACTGTTTTTTTGATGTTCTCCAGTTGTTTGTTGAATAGGTCAAGTATTCTTACAAAATTGCTCGGATCACCTACGTCCATTGCGTTAGCAAGGGTTTGTACCGAGGTGCGCGGATTGTACTTTCCGGTGTTGAGGTACTCCGGTACCACATCGTTGATGTTGGTAGCAGCGATGAAGCGTTTTACCGGAAGCCCCATCTTTGAAGCTATCAGTCCTGCAGTGAGGTTGCCGAAGTTACCACTTGGTACGGCTATTGCAATATCCTTGTTTTTGTCCTTTAACTGGGCAAAGGCAAAAAAGTAGTAAACAACCTGCGGCAACAGACGGGCAATGTTTATGGAATTTGCAGATGTGAGAAAGATCTTTTTATTTAACTCTTTATCGAGAAAAGCGCTTTTCACAAGCCGCTGGCAGTCATCAAAAGTCCCTTTTACCTCCAGTGCGGTAATGTTCCTGCCAAGGGTAGTGAACTGCCTCTCCTGACGGTCGCTGACCATGCCCGACGGATAAAGTACCACTACTTTTATACCTGGGACATCAACAAATCCGTTGGCTACAGCGCCTCCGGTGTCTCCCGATGTGGCAGCAAGAACGTACACATCCTGGCCCATGTCCTTTACAAACCATGACAGCACCCTTGCAAGGAAACGTGCCCCCACATCCTTAAATGCAGAAGTAGGCCCATGGAAAAGCTCAAGGACATTGATGTTGCCTTCAACATTCTTCAGCGGGATATCAAAATTCAATGCATCATCGATTATCTCCTTCAATTTGGCATCAGGCACAGTGGGAGTGAAGTATAGATTTAGCACTTCAAAAGCTATCTCTGTCAGTGTCATGCTTTTCAGGTTGTCGATCACCTTTTTTTGCAGCTCAGGGATGTTCTCAGGCATGAACAAGCCGTTGTCGCTTGCCAGCCCTTTTATCACTGCATCCTTTATGTCTAATTGGAGGTCTTTGTTATTTGTACTGTAAAATTTCATTTGTTCTAGAGTTCTATTGTTCTATGGTTAAAGGGCCTGCCCGACTGCACAGTCAGGCAGGTTCTATGGTTAAAGTGTTAAATGGTTATTTGTTGATTTGCTTTTTCGTTTATTTGCAAAATACTGCCGACTGTTATTTCCC
>JALVJU010000552.1 GCA_027034005.1 Marinilabiliaceae bacterium | reverse complement strand
GTTTCACTGGCAATGTTCTGCCATTTGCCGTTAACCATTGCCTCCACGGTAAACTCTTTCACACGCTGGCCGAGCGGGATGTATTCCTGAACAAGGAAGCGGTTTACATAAGTTGGTTTGTCAAACTCAAGTGTTATGCTTCCTGATGTTACACTGTCCGGAGTTGCCCAGTACGTGTCCTTTTTCCCATCGGTAAGGTTCTCTGCACCGTAATCACTTCCTCTGGTCACAGAAGCCGATATCTTTGCATCTTTGGCAAGGTCATGGGCAAAATCTTTCTTAAGCTGATCAGAAAGGGCCATCACAGCTTTAACATCGGTTTCATGGATGTGGCCTCGTTTGTCAACAGGGAAGTTAAGAAGGAAAAAAGCATTTCTGCCAACAGAGTGATAGTAGATGTCAAGCAGTTGAGTCAGTGTTTTTACTTTATGGTCTTCCGACTTGTGGTAGTACCAGCCCGGGCGTATGGACACATCTACCTCGGCAGGTACCCAATGTGTACCGTCTTCCTGGCCGGATGTCAATTCTTTGTAGTTTGGCGATCCGGGGTAGAACTCGTCGCGGCGAAGGAGGCACCAGTTTGTTTTACCGGCAAATCCCCTTTCGTTACCTACCCAGCGCAGGTCAGGACCGGCATCACTGAACATACAGGCGTCCGGCTGCAGTTTACGGACTATCTTGTAGGTGTTTGGCCAGTCGTAGTAAGTTTTCCTATCTACCTGGCGTTTCTCGTTTGCACCGCCGTAGTAGCCTGTGCCGCCGTTTGCCCCGTCGAACCATACTTCGAACACATCACCGTAGTTGGTCAGAAGTTCACGAAGCTGCTCACGGAAGATGTCGATGTATTCAGGAGTGCCATATTTGGCATTGTTCCTGTCCCAGGGAGAGAGGTAAATTCCGAACTTAAGGCCGTATTTCTTACATGCCTGAGACAATTCCTTTACTACATCACCTTTGCCGTCTTTCCATTTTGAATACTTGACGGAATGTTTTGTGGTTTTTGTGGGCCACAGGCAGAAGCCGTCATGATGCTTTGCCGTTAAGATGATCCCTTTAAATCCTGCATCTTTACACACTTTGGCCCACTGGTCACAGTCGAGGTCTGTGGGGTTGAATGTGTCGGGATCTTCGGCTCCGGTTCCCCATTCCATGCCTGTGAAAGTGTTCATGTTGAAATGCACGAAAGCATACATCTCATAGTTGTAATGTTTCATCTGCCGCTCTGACGGGAGAGGCCCGTAGGGTTCAGGAGGGGATACCCTCCGGCATGAGGTGAGGCCGGAAACAATGATAAGTAAAGTAAAAGCAAGTAATGATGTTTTTTTCATCTTAAAATATTTATGGATGTTTCTAATGTAGAAATACGGAGCAATAAATATAATAAAAAAGTGCCGAACAGATATTCTCCGTCCGGCACTTTAAGTTTGTAAATGAATAAATTAAAGTTCCAATTCCCAGCCTTTACGCGGCTTGCGTTCGATCATGTGCTCGGCATATTCTTTGGCATTAACTTTAACCCATTCGGTGACATACCGTGGTGTGGCCCTTTGGGTATCAAGAGCTACAGATTTAGGTATCTTGATAAATTCATCCGAATTGATATTTGTGAACTTCATATTCGGTCCGTCCCATTGCAGTATCTTCTTAAGTCCCTGTAACCTGGCGGCTACAGTACCCATAACAACCACTTCGTTGAAAGCGCCGGCGTATTTGAAATTTGATTTAGTTTCGATACGCTTTTCAGGCGATTCTTTGCATGCTCTTATCCAGTCTTTTTCATGGCCGCCTGCTCCGCCCGGAACACGACGTCTGGACCTGGGAGGTTTATATCCTTTATATTTGGATGATGGTATCAGTATGGGATGCTGGGCATAAGTGCCGGTGGACAGTTTTCCTTTAGTGCCGACAAAAAGAACGCCGCCGCCACCATCGCCAAACGGCTCGTCGTCACGCAACTCTTCCGGTCTTGGAGGCATTATGCCACCGTCATACCATGTTAGTTTAACTTTAGGAAGTTTTATATTTTTCAAAGGAGGCCGTTCGGGGAAATAGTATGTGATCCTCTGTGATTCGGCGGGCGATTCAATAGTCCAGTGCGAACTGCTTGCCTCAACGGCATAAGGATATTCAAGTTTGAGCGCACGAACAACAACATCGAGGATGTGGCATGCCATATCACCAAGGGCTCCGGTACCGAATGCCCACCATCCACGCCAGTTCCATGGGTGGTACCAAGGGCTGTATGGCCTGTTTGGTGCGGGCCCCAGCCAGATATCCCAGTCCAGGCCTTTGGGAACGGGAGGAGTGTCTTTAGGCCTGTTCAGTGCCTGAGGCCAGATAGGACGGTTTGTCCATGCGTGTACCTCTTTTACTTCACCGATAGCACCGTCCCATATCGCTTCACAAGCCCAGTCGGTAGTGCCTGCTGAAGCTCCCTGGTTGCCCATTTGTGTAGCTACCGGATATTTTTTAGCTGCTTCTGTCAGAAGCCTGGATTCAGAAACCGAATGGGTAAGCGGCTTTTGAGTGTACACATTTTTGCCCAGTTTCATGGCATACAGTGTGACATAAGCGTGCGAGTGGTCAGGAGTGGCAACAATAACTGCATCTATCTGATCACCTATCTCATCAAACATCTTCTTGAAATCCTGATAAGCATAAGGTATTGGTTTGTCAGGAAAATCTTTCTTGTGGAATTGGGTCAGCTTCTCGCGAAGTCTTTGGGTGTCAACATCACACATTGCCACCAGGTTCTCATCAGCGCAATGACGGAAGTTGCTGTAACCCATACCCAATCCTATCACGGCAATGTTAAGATTACCTTTGGGGAACTCTCTTTTTTTATTGTCTATTGGCAATAATTCTTCTTTTTTCTCTTCCTTTTTCTCATTTGTTTTACAAGAAGACAGGAAGGAGGGAAGAGCAGAAACGACGGCTGAAGCGTAAGCAGCGTTTTTTACAAACTGCCTACGCGGCATCTTTTTTTCAGGTTCTGACATAACTAAATTTATTTTAAGCATTTAACTATTTAGAGCATTAAAGTAGAAAAAAAATAACGGCTTTCAAATTTTAATTTCTTTAACACAAAAAGTTGTTAAGTTACTTTATTGATTTGACAAAAAGTTACAACTAAAAGTGGAAAAATGAATGCCATGTCAAATATGTAACAGCTCAAAAGTTATCGAATGCTTTCAGTCTGTTGAGCAGGGGAGGGTGGGAATAATGAAAGAAAACGTACCACGGATGAGGGGTGAGATTACTGAGAGATTTGACCGATATCGTCTTCAGTGCTTCTCCTAGTGCTTTTGCATTGCTTGTTTTTGCTGCAAAGGCATCCGCTGCAAATTCATTTTTACGTGATATGTAACTCATCACTATGCCGAGAAGAAAAGATACAGGCGTGTAAAGGATACCAAAAACAAGTAGGCCGATGTGAAAATTCGGTTTTTCCACGCCAAGAGCCTGTGAAAGTATGGGAGAGCTCACGAACAGACTGAAAAGCCAGAACATGATGCCTGCCTGTGCTACTGCCATAACCGCTCCCCACAGAGTGTGCTTAAGTTTATTGTGTCCTGCCTCATGTGCCAGAACAGCCACTATATGTTCCGTGGTTAGGTCTTTTATCAATGTGTCGTAAAGGACTATCCTCTTTTTACTGCCCAGTCCGCTGAAAAATGCATTTGCCTTTGTGGAACGCTTTGACCCGTCCATTACGTAAATGTTATCGAGGTTAAAATCCACCCTTTTGGAGTACTCTTCGATGGCTGATCTCAGTTCACCCTCTTCGAGAGGAGTCTGTTTGTTGAACAGGGGAAGGATAAGCGATGTGTAAAACATCGACATGAATATCATGAATGCGCTTGTCAATGCCCAGGCATACAGCCAGAAATTTTCACCTGCAAGTGTGTAGAACCAGACGATGACAGAAAGAAGTCCGCCCCCGATAACCGCTCCGAGCAGCAGTGATTTTATCATATCAAGGATGAATGTTTTGGGTGTTGTTTTGTTAAAACCGAACCGTTCTTCGATGACGAAAGTACCGTAGATGCTAAAGGGAAGAGAAATAAGTGTGGAAGCCAGGCCTATTACCCCGAAGAAAAGCAATGTCTGCAGTATGCTGCTTGTTGTTAAGGAAACAACCCAGTCGTTCAGTATGGCAAAACCGCCGGTGAAAAGGACCAGGAGAAGAATGGCAAGACTGAAAGTATCGGAAAGAATGCCAAACCAAAAATCAGCCTTTTTGTATTTAATATGCTTTCTGTATTCTTCCTCGTTGTATATTCCTTTTAGCTCATCAGGTAGTTCTTCGGCCCAGCGTGAACGGTTGAGGAAGTCAAGGAAAAGATCGAACAGGTATTGCAGGACAAGGATCCCAATGATAATATAAAATACTGTTTTCGGTTCCATGTTGTTTATGTTTCAGGCCGGCAAATATACAAACACCTGACAGCTTTTGAAACCGTCAGGTGTTGTGAGATATTTCAGGTGTTAATTATTTATGGGAATTCTACTCCTGTATAATTATTTACAGTAGCTAAAGGAACGGTAGAGCCGTATTTGGCATTGATTGCCTTGATGAACTCGTTTGCGATGATGGCATACCCTCTTCCGCTGGCATGTATGCCGTCGAGAGAGAAGAAGCTGCCTTTAACAAATGTTGTATTGTAACTTACGCCGTCAATTATGATCCCGTCCATCAGTTGTTCCATGATAGCATTGGCATCAACAAATGCAAGGTCATATTTTTCTGCAGTCTTTTTTATGTGATCATTGAATCTGTCAGTTGCCTTTTTCATGTTATCCAGCTCTTCAAGGTCCAGCGATTCACTATCGGGTAGCGGGTTTAACGAACCCCAGTGCCTGTCGTCAAGGATCCCTGACAATGCACTTAAAAGAACTTTTTCTCCTTTCACCATCTGGCGCATTTTTAGCGGATGTTCAGGATCTTCAACAACAAAAGGATTTGGTCCCTCTTTAAATGTTATCCTTGGCACCCCCAGTGCATCAGCATACTGATTATATTTTGCATATCCGGCGTTTAGCAAAGTAGCCTGATCTGCCGTCAATATCAGGTTATCATAAGTGATGTAACTGAAGTAAGGCAGTGCATCAATACCGGGGATGTTGCAGATCACTCCTTTGGCTCCGCCGGATGTGAGTGTTTGTACCAGTTTATCTACACTTTGGTTGAACAGAAAATCGGGAGTTATGTCATTGGCCCCGATACCTGCTTCCTCTCCTGTCCCGCCTGCAAGTCCGTACCATAACACGTCATTTCCGCCTACCCAAAGAGAAAAGAATGTGGGATTGTTTGCCATGGCATCTCCAAGCACGGTGGATGTGCCGGGATTTGAAGCAAAACGGGCATAGTAAGGATTGAAGTTACCTGCGCCTAAACTTGGGTCGCCCAGTTCTTTTGCCAGTAGATGAAATGATTTGGCACCGGGAACTGCCACATTGTTGAAAGGGGCTTTACTGTTGATCCATGTTGACGGATCGATCAGGAGTTCCGGATTGCCCTGCGTTGGTACAGGCATTAACATGCCATTCACCTCTTGCAGTACATAACTTCCGTTAAGCGAAGATCCCACGCTGGTACCTTCGGGCAGCAACGGTTGTTTGAAAACTCCTGATCCCAGAGAACTCAGTTCTGTAGCGATAATGTTTGGAAAACTGTTGACCTGTCCTGTGTAACTCAATGCGCCGTCGATGTATCCGGCCGAATAGGAATCACCGACAGAAACAAAAACAGAAAAGTCTGCATTTCCCGAGTGAGGAACAAACTCATCGACATTGGGCTCACATCTCCAGAGTATCAGAGTTGTAAGCAGCAATAAATAATTTATATATCTTGTTTTCATGACTAAATCGATTTCAAGGGTTAAAATTTATAATTCAAACCAAATCCCGGTATAAAGGCATTTGTGTAGTATGTTCCGTAAAAGTTTGCAAGCTCGTATCCGTCTTCACGCTTTTGCCCCTGAATGTAAAGGAATGACAGGTCCAGACTGAACTTTTTGGTGATATACCATGATAAACCGCCTGACATACCGTATTTGTTCGTTCCGGGTGTTTCCGGAGAGAGGTAATCTTCGGGTATAGGTGTCTGGTCGTAGTAGAAACCTGCCCTCAGGTCAAATTTGTCACTCAGATGGTATTCGGCGCCGATACGATAGGTTGCCGAGTTGTGGAAATTTCTTGGGTTGTGCGAATCCTGCAATGCCTCGGTGTTCTTTTCAAAATCAAAATCAAGAGATTGATAAGCTGACCAGAAAACATACTGGAAGTCGAATCCTATTGTTAGTTTTTCAGATGGGTTCCATCCAAGACCAATCACGAGGTTTGCCGGAAGAGGCAGTGTTGCTGAAAAGGTATTGTCCTCAGGAAAATATTCGGACATAGATTCGGGAACAGTGAAATCAGCTTCTCCGCCATCCATGTTCATATCTATTTTTGATCTGTAATCGACACCTACAGAAAATTTCTCAGATGCCTGGAAGTACAATCCCACATTGAACCCGTATCCGATAGTGCTGCCTGAAAGTTCAACCTGGCCTTCTTCGCCGTTTTGTCCTTGCAGTGGCAAAGCTTTGTTCAGCTCTACACTCCCGGGGGCAAATGTGAAACCTGCTCCGATGCTCAGGTTATCGAGTATCTTGAAGGAAAGAGTGGGCTGAATGAATATTGCATGAAACGAAATGTCCTGGATAAGATAACGGCCGTCCCAGTCATCGCCCCAGACAAGGGAGTTGCCATAGGGGGTGGTTACCCCGATCCCGGCTGTGAACCTGTCGCTAATCCTTCCGGCACCATAAAAATAGAACGGCGTTCCAACAGGGTTGTCACTGTACGCTTCATAAGTTGAAGGCGGTAGTTTCTGGAATGTGTTGTTCGAAAAGATTGGGCTTACGCCAAAAGAAAAATCCCAGTTCTTTTTCATCAAGCTCAAGGCACCGGGATTAAAGTGAATGTTTGAAGCACCAAAGTTCAAACCTGTACCGACATGGCCCATGCCGGTCTGTCTTTCTCCCTGAAGGTTAACCTGATATCCTTCGGAATATCCGGCTATTGAACATAACAAGAACAAGTAGCCGATTAAAAGATTTTTTTTCATAGATCAAGATTTAGTTGTTACTTTTAATCAGGAAAAACTTTTTAAAAAGCTAATATTCCTTAATAATCGAGGCAAGTTATAATATTTTTTTAATACTTAACAATTGCTATTTTTTTTCTTTAATTTGATTGTCTTTTTATATTTAGTTAACTTTTGAAAAATTACTAAAAACAATAACTATGCTGACAGAAAAAGATAAACTTCAATTAAAACAAAAGGGGATAACCGAAGAGCAGGTCATTAAACAGCTTCAACAACATAAGACAGGTTTCCCTTATGCCGACATTCAGCGTCCGGCAACTCCGGGAGACGGTATAATCGTCGTTGAAAAAAAGGAAGAGGAAAAATACCTTGGTATCTTCAATGATGCACTGGCCAAAGGGCTTGATATCTGTAAATTTGTTCCTGCATCGGGGGCTGCAACACGAATGTTCAAGGACCTTTATGCGTTTATTGAGACTCCTGATGAAGATATACCTTCACTTGCAGCAAAACAGCCGTATGCAGATTTTTTTAAGAGGATTGAGGATTTTGCTTTTTACAATGCCCTGAAAAAATACCTGCCTGCTGATCATGACCTTTCTACTGCCGGCGGAAAGAAACTGGTGGTTGAAAAGATATTGACCGGGAGCGGCCTTAACTACGGCAAGAAGCCCAAGGGAGTATTGAAATTTCACCGTTACGACGGTTTTGAACGGACACCTATGGAAGAACATCTCCTTGAGGCTGCTCTGTACGGCAAGAACAGTGATGACAAGTCATTCATTCATTTTACGGTCAGCAAGGAGCATGAAGGGTTGTTCAATGAGGTGCTTGCAAACAGCAAAGAGAAGATGGAGAAGCAATACGGAACAACTTATGATGTCAGCTTCTCGAATCAGAAACCATCAACTGATACCATTGCTGCCACTCCTGATAACGAACCTTTCCGTCTTGACAGTGGGGAGCTTCTTTTCCGTCCGGGAGGTCATGGCGCCCTTATCCAGAACCTGAACGACCTGGGCCATGATGTCATCTTTATTAAAAATATCGACAATGTTGTGCCTGAGCATCTGGTAGGCGACACAGTACTTTACAAAAAACTTATAGCAGGAATACTGCTTGAATACAGGGAAACTGTATTTAAGATATTAAATAAACTGGATGACCTAAGTACCCTTGAGTCGGGAATAAACGACGGGTTGGAATTTATCAGGAATGTGCTGAAACGGGAAGTCGTTTATCAAAATATCAGGAAGGATCATAACAGGCAGGAGAGGGCAAACCGTATCAGGGAGATACTGAACCGCCCTATCCGGGTTGCCGGTATGGTCAAGAATGAAGGCGAACCGGGAGGAGGGCCGTTCTGGGTCAGGTCGCAGGCCGGGACCATAAGCCTTCAGATAGTTGAGAGTTCGCAGATAGACCTTAACGATGAAGAGAAGAAAGCGATAGTGGCTCAAAGTACGCACTTCAATCCCGTGGATCTTGTCTGCTCAACGAAAGACTACAAAGGGAACAAATTCGACCTGCTTGATTTTATCGATCCTGTCACCGGGTTTATCTCGGAGAAATCGATGAACGGCAAGCCATTGAAAGCTATTGAACTTCCCGGTTTGTGGAACGGTGCAATGGCCCACTGGCTGACCTTCTTTGTTGAAGTGCCAGTAACCACATTTAATCCGGTGAAAACAGTATTCGACCTGCTAAGGCCGCAACATCAGCCGGAATAAGAATTAAGTTGCCGGATAGTTTGCAGCTACCCGGTAACTATCTTCAGGATGTCCGGGGTTCGGTACTGTTCCGAACCCCAGCTTTTTGGGTGTGTTAAAATTCTTGTGGAGATTTTAGGTGAAAAATGAATATTTATTAAATTTGTCTTGTATGAAACGTAATAAAAACAGGCTCTGCTATCATTTTAGTGGGAAATATTTCATAAAATAGAATATAAATAGTCAGTTTGGGTTTTATGGCCTATACCTATAATGATCTCATCAAGATCTGCATTAAAAGGCCAAGACTAAATATGTCATGTAATATTTCCCTAAAATTGTAGTAGTGCCACAAAATAAATTTTATGAAAACAATTAAACTTACCCTTGCATTAATCTTTATTCAGGTTTTTTACGGGAATGTTTTTTCCCAAACGGATATCCTTAACTTTAATTGTACCGGACATATCGACATAAGTGTTGGCACTTCGGTAGTTCAAACTTTTACAATGCCGGCAGGTGCTGATTACTACATTACTGAAATGGGCATGCAGATAAATGCTTCGTCTCCGGACGGAAAAGTTTATCTTGGAATATATGAACATAAAGACAGCGGCCCTTATGGGGCAGGGGAGTATCTTGTCTACAGGACTCCTGAAATCGTTTATACAGGGGGAACAGACAAAACAGTTTCAGTACAGGTTGCCCCAGGTACACAGAAATTAGAAGCCGGGAAAACATATTTAGCCACGTTGATATATTCAGGGGCAGATTACCTTAGCTTAAAGAGCCAAACAGGAGCCACGAACAACGGCATAGCAACCGGACTTACAAACGCTAAATTTAAAACCGGAGTAACTTATCCTCACTTTCCAAACCCTTTTTCTTCTTCCAGCTCTTGGGCATTTAACCTGGGAATTGTTGTGAAAGGGGTTTCAGTGACAACACCGATAGCCCCGAAGGACGAAATACTCGACTTCAACTGTACCGATTATCAGGAATTGGCTACAGGTACACTTATTTTCAATACCATAACCGTACCTCAACTACAAGAACCTGAAGTTCGTCACATTGGGATTAAAACGGATGCTTCGACCGTAAACGGTGCTGTTAAATTTGCCATATATGATAATTCGGCAACGGGCCATAACCTTTTATATGTTTCAGAAGAATTGACGATCTCAGGTGCCGGTATCGATACTTCTTATGTTACTGTACCTGCTTCTGCGCTTGTATTGACTGCCGGAAGTTCATACAACCTGGCAATGCAATACCAAGGCTCGGGCTATATGCATTATCTCGTGGCCGTAAATCCTGATTCCAAAGGCATAGTTTCGATATATGCAAATACATATTACAAAACCGGGCAAACATATCCCGACTTTCCTGATCCTGTATCGTCACAAAGCACATATGCCTCAACAACAGGATTTGTGCTCAACGGGGACGGCCCCAATGCTACCGCAATTGATGCAGATGCCATAAAGAAACATGAGATAAGGGTTTTCCCTACATTAGCCGAAAATGTGATTTGGCTCTATTCCGAAAATGACATGGGATATGGAACTGAAATAGTTATTTACAATATCATTGGACAAAAGGTAAAAAAAGTTGATTGGGGCAATTCGAACAGGACTAAAATCGACATCTCCGGTTTATGCCCGGGCAATTACCTGATAAATATTTGTAACAAGAAAGGAGTGTTCCAAACAATTAAATTCATCAAAAAACCTTAAATTCAAATAGGTGTTTCGTGATAACCGTTTCGGAGAGGAGATCCGAGGTGCATTTTCAATAATGGCATAACATAGAAGTATGGATCAGGAAGTTGTTCGGCGGCTTAATATTATATTATGAGTACCACAATTGCTCTATAGTATTAATTAACTGTATGTTGAACTTACTGCACTGCTTTTCTTGACCTATGATCAAGGTGTTGTTGGTTCATGGGATATGGGGCATCAGATATAGTAGGGTAGGATTGGATTAGTATACCAAGGCCTTTAGCCTTTGCTGATTGTTGATAGTTGACATGCCGGTCACAGTTCTACATGTTTATTTGTCTGTTTGGATTTGGAGATGATTTTTGCAATATTTTGCAAGTATGGGCCTAATGTCCATATATTTTTTACATTTGCTTTTCAAAAATAAGGTCCGATGTTAAAAAATATCTTGTTAGTTGGTTTTGGCGGTTTTGCCGGAAGTGTGGCACGTTATTTTGTTTCCAAACTAAATTTGTCAGTTGAATTTTATTCGATACCTGTGGGAACTTTGACAGTAAACATTGTGGGAAGTTTCATCATCGGGTTTCTTGTGGGTATAGCGGAGAAAAGTATGCTAATGCCGCAGGACCTGCGGCTACTGCTGATGGTTGGTTTTTGCGGAGGATTTACTACTTTTTCGTCATTTGCCAACGAGAACATGATGCTTATGCATAACGGACAGCTACCTACTTTGTTTCTTTACACGGGCCTGAGCATCTTTTTGGGGTTCCTTGCAGTATACCTGGGATTTGTTTCATCAAATCTGCTATGACCGGCAAATATTCAATTGTCCATGATTAATTAATCATAAAAGATATGAAAATGGAGAACTACAGCGTATTAAGATTTTATGCAAGCACAACCGACAAGATAAACAGTGAGCTGTTGTACGAATATATTGTTTACAAAGCGAAGGAAAAGAATATTTCGGGAGTCACCGTTTATCGTGGTGTGATGGGATACGGCCTGAGCAGTAAGCATGTGAACACTTCAAGGTTCTGGGAACTGGTCGAGAAACTTCCAGTGGTCATCGAGATGGTTGACAAAACAGAGTTGCTTGAGGAGTTCTATGATTTTATTGAGCCGGAACTGGAATCAATGCCCAAAGGATGTATGGCTTACATGCTGCCAGTTAATATTAAACTTTTGAAAAAGGGGAAGAAATAATTTACTCCAAAACCGGTAGTTCTGTTCTTTTAGTTTGCAATGCAGCTGAATGTTTAAAAGTTGCTTTGTCTTCTTTTTTACCCTTGCGCTGTTCCTTGCTGTTAAAGCCCATGGTTGACATAAGGCCCGATAAAACGCTTTTCCAGATATAATTTATGAACCCTTTTCTGTAATCCCTTTCAAAATATACCTGTCCGACCCTTGGTTTGCGTGCGAATTTGGGATTGTTCGATTTTACCACAAGATCGTTGATCATGAATTTGATCAAAGGAGAAAGAGGCCCTTTTTTCAGTTTCTCTTTTTTGCGGCTGTATGGGTGTATCCGTAATGTTTTGTACCTGAAGATCAGGTTTCCTGTAGAAACATCCTGTAACCCCGTGATCTGGTTTACGTCAACACTTCCTTTCCCTTTGATTATGCCAATGCCGAGAAGGTTTGTTGTTAGAGGATTTAGCAGGGAAAGATCCATTTTTTCTGTGTTCCCGGTAAGGATAAAACTAACAGAATCATTGTGCAGCGGGAATTTAACGTTTATGTGCATTTCGGCTTTTCCCATTATCCGGCTCCTGAAATCTACTTTCAGATATTTCTTTTCACCCTCTTTCACCATATTGGCCAGGTTATAAGCCGACAGGTTCATGTTATCAAAAAATACTTCACCGGGATCAGTTGATTTCTCACCCATTTCGCGGTATTGCAGATAAGAGTCCAGCACACGCAGGGAATCAATATTAAAGGTTCGCTTTATGCTCATAAGCATCTCCTGCGGCATTGGTTTTATAATGTCCGGCCTTATAGGATAATGTTTGTCACGGTACATGTCGGCATTAACGTTGTAGAGGTCAATTCTGCTTAGCTCTACCGGGTTGTTTTCTATCAGATCATGGGGGCCAAGATCGTGGAGCTCTATTTTTCGTGCAAAAATGTCCATTCTGTCGGTCTGGAATTTTGCTCTGCGGAAGAACTCTGCAGGCTCAAATAGAGGTTTTACATACAGTGAATCAATAGTTGCCTTTTGGGAAATAAAATTATAATGTATGACGCCCGAACTTATTTCGTATAAACTGTCGGCTGTCACAAGTGTTTTCCCGTTTAGGTCAATATTTATCTTATCCACGATCTCCGGGTTGGACTTGTCGGCCATTGACGAATCGATACTTATTCCCTCAACGATCACGCCTAAGCTGTCGAGTTTACCTATTTTATCAGGCAGGTTGCCTAGCTTATGTATTTTAAAATTAACTTCACCAAGGTCGGCAGTATCAATGTGGAATGAAGCGAAGATATTTTTGTATTCTTTAAGCCCTTTGAGCCGTATGCTAAAAGCTTTACTTTCATCTCTTTTTATGGTGTCATTGGTAATAAAAACGTCAATGTTACGGACACTAAGCATAGATGCTTTAATGTTTACAGGCAATGAATCACTGATGTTTATTCCTGATATTTTAATACCCGAGGTACGTATCTTGGTTCCGGCCTGTTCTTCAGTATCATTCAAATGTTTTCCGCTGCTTAATCGGTCTGCATAAACAGTGCATGTTGTAGAATCGGCTTTCAGGCCTTTCAAAACCCACGAGCTGTGCGATATACTGTCGTACATGCTGAATTTGTCAAGTTTTAAAAACATATCTTTCAGCAGGTTTCCCGTTTTGCTTCTGTTTTTTGAGTGTGAGAAATTAAAACCTTTAAGATCAATTTTTTTATTAATTCCTTCTGCTTTTCTATTGAGCATTAATGAAAGATCATCGACCCCTACTTTATCATATACAAAAACGGGTAGTATATCTGTGAGCGGATTCTTTTTGCCTGATGTTGAAGTGTCCCCGGGTTGTTGCAATAAAATATTTATATCGGGCGACTCGATTGTGAACGTTCCCAGTATGACGGTATCACCTTTTATTGATTTGATATAATCGATGCCTTTAATATCGATCAGGGGTATGTCGAGTTTTTTTACCAAAACATTAAGGGAATCGGTTGACATGTAGTTTCCAGGCCTCACAGTTAAATTGAAAATATTAAATAATGAATCCGGTGAGCTGCTTTTTATGTTCTCAACAAAAATACGGTGGCCATATCCTTGCACGTTAATGCTGTCGAAACTTGCATCCCAGTTAAATGAATTGAGAATTTTTTTCAATGTATCGCCTTTGTTCAGGAAAATAGGGCCGGCCGACAGGCTATAGTTCGTTGCCAGTGTTGCATCTGTATCTTTTATTTTTATCCTTGAATCAATTTTCCCGTTATTGATATTCAACTCACCAATGTTTATCAGGGCAGGGGAGGTAAATGTTTTGCTTTCGCCATTTTCGATGTAGGTGCCTATATTTATTGTTCCTTCAAAAACGGGGGATGTGAGTATGAGTTTTTTCAGGGAAAGTTCTTTCTTTTGCAACAGCATATCCCTGTCCAGGCCTATCAGGTCAATTGACGAAGAAGTAACAGAATAATTTGGCTGCTCTATTTTCACGTTCGAGAATCTAAGGTTGTTGTCGTAGTTCATCTTCGAAAAGTATATTTTTGTCGAATCCTTAACTATTAAGGCATTTAGGATATCCGATGAGAACGAGAGTGTGTTGATTTTGAAAGTGTCATCTTTGGTTTTTTGAATGCTTATCCCGCTTGCAGAAACATTAAACTTCCCCGTTTCGGCAGAAAAAACACTATCCTGGCTGATCTTTATGTCTCCATTGTTTATGGCCAATTCGTACAGATAAAGGTCAAAAGGTAATGAAATGTGTTTTTTGGGGGGGGCAGGTGTGGCAGTAGAGGATTTTATTATTATTGACACTGAAGGATCATTGATATACAAAGAGATGTTTTGTCTTTGGCGTTTTTGAAGGCTGTGCGAGGATAAACCATTGAGCTTAAGAGCAGGTATTACAATGTCGATGTCATTTTGTTTTTTTCTGCTGCTTACATGCACGTCATGAAGTTCAAGTTCATCGTCGACGTTTGAATATGCCAGTTCCTCGTATCTCAGTGAAACCCCCGGAATAACTTCTTTAAGGTCAATGGCACCGGTATTCAGTGAAACATCCTCGAACCCTATCTTATTTATTACATCAGCGTACATTGTTGTATCAAGCATGAGTTCGGTGATCATAAAATTTATATCCCTGGCAGAAATGAGAGTGTCTTTGCCGTGATATATACTGTAATAATCGACCTCGTCAAGGAACAGTGTGTCTATGTTAAGGCTGTGCAGTGCACTCAGGAACTTTGAATAACCTGAAGTTTTAATGCTGTCTTCGCCTGTCATCTTGTCTCCCTTTTTGTTAATGTAACTGGTGATCTTTGCCCGGTTTAATTCCACTGAACTAAGCTTAAGGTCTTCCATTTCTCTCAGGTCATCCAAACCGATATCCCTGAACGAAATAACTGAAGCATTAAATGCTATTGAGTTTTTGTATTTTATTTTGTCCAGGGGATTAATCATCATGCCCGAAATGACAAAGTCCCTGTGCAGGGAACTGAACGTAACGGAGTCGATGCCAAGTTCGTATTCCGAGCCGAGTATTTTATGTGCATTAAGCATTTTAAATCTGAACTCATCGGAATACAACAACCTGTTTGCCTCGTGTGATTTATGATGGGTGTTGAACCCTAAAAGGTTTATGGTAAAATCGACTTGCCCGGGGTCTATGCCTATATTTGCATTTGCCGAGAAAGTGATAGTTCCGTAATGTATCTCAATTTCATCGATTTTAATGAATATGTTCCCGAAAGTTTTTTCACTTTGTTGCAATGCTATCATAAACCCTTTGGGCTGAAAACCTGACTTGTTCCTGTATCCGCTCTCGGTAAAATAGAACTCAGGCTTGTCTATTAGCAACCGTTTTGCATTAATTTCCTGATCAAATATCAGGGAAAAAATATCCAGTTTTTCTATCTTGATCTGTTTGTAAGATATCTCATCTGCTTTGATGTTCTTGTATTTGTCAAGATAAAGATTTTCAAATCTTACAACAGGGTTACTGATAACTATATCACCATTGAGAACATTAAAATGAAAATTATCCAGGGTAAGGGTTATGTTTCCTTTTGAACTTTCGGAAAAGACTTTTTTGAGAAAATAACTAATCACTGCACTATGGAAAACACCAACTAATACTATCACTAATAACAGTATTACTGTTGATATTTTTCCAAAGAATTTCATAAAATGCTTTTTGTATTCAATAAGTAAAGATAAGAATTTGAAGTGCAGATTAAATAAAAATTTATGCAATAAAATTAATGAGCTTACATTTTTTTTATCTAATCGGTTTACATAATTTAACCAAATTCGGCAAGTTAAGTTGCCAAATTTTATAAAATTCAGGAAGTCTGGTAGCCATATTTACAAAAAAAACCGGGGCATAATTTAAAATTGTGCTGTAGTTATCCGAAGAATGGTTTTTACTGAAAAGATATTTAAAATATCAAGTGCAAAAAGGAATTGTGACCACTGATTATTCCTGCATTTTTAATACTTTAGCATGGCTTAACCACCATATCTGATTTTATGTCGAAAAGAAAAATATTGCGGCCGGTAATGTTCGTGGGCACCGGTTCGGATGTAGGGAAGTCGGTAATAAACACAGCCTTTTGCAGGATATTCAGGCAGGACGGTTATTCCCCTGCTCCGTTCAAGGCACAAAATATGTCACTTAACAGTTTTGCCACCCTTGACGGATTGGAGATTGGCAGGGCGCAGGCGGTACAGGCGGAGGCATGTGGCATAGGATGCACTACGGAGATGAACCCCATACTTCTTAAGCCAACGTCGGACCGGCAGGCCCAGATTGTGTTGAACGGTAAGCCGGTAGGAACACAGAGTGCATCGGAGTATTTTATGCAAACAGACAGGGACAGCCTGTTTGGGGAGGTGATGAAGTCGTTTGGTGCACTTGAGTCAAAATATAATCCGATAGTGATAGAAGGCGCCGGGAGCATCTCGGAACTAAACCTGCGGGAAAAAGACATCACGAACATGCGCGTCGCACAGGAAGCCAATGCGGCAACATACCTTATCGCCGATATCGACAAAGGAGGTATCTTTGCAAGTGTCTACGGTACTCTTGAACTGTTGCCGCCTGAGGAGAGGAGATTGATAAAAGGCATTATCATCAACAAGTTCAGGGGAGATATAAACCTTTTTGAAGACGGAAAAAAGATGCTTGAAGAGCTTACCGGAGTGCCTGTTGCAGGGATCATTCCCTATTTTCGCGATATATATATCGACGATGAAGATTCTGTTGTCCTTAGCAGAAAAATTAAAAGAGAGGGCCATGACAGGGTAAACATCGCCGTAGTGCTGTTAAAGCACATGTCAAACTTTACCGATTTCAACATACTTGAACTGATTCCCGAAGTAAACCTTTTTTACACACACGATGAGGAGGAGATCGCAGATGCCGACATTGTTATCATACCGGGTTCAAAGAACACTATTGCCGACCTTATGTCGTTGCGCAAAAATGGCATTGCCAAAGCTATACTTACAGTTCATAAGAACGGTAAAGCTGTTTACGGGATTTGCGGCGGGTACCAAATGATGGGCACGGAGATATCCGACCCGTATCATGTAGAAGGAGATGTTGAAAGTATTCCCGGGCTAGGGCTGCTACCGGTGAAAACAGTCCTGACCAAAAAGAAAACCACCCGTCAATGCTCTTTTGAGTTTCTCGGTTCAGGTGAAGGATGCAAAGGCTATGAGATACACATGGGAGAAACCGTGACAGGCAACGCTTCGCCCCTGTGCCGAACGGAATTCGGCCCCGATGGTTACTTCCTTGACCACAAAACATGGGGCACATACATACACGGGATTTTTGACAATCAACCTGTCATCAATGAAATCCTGAAACATGCCACGGGAGCGTACGGCCGGGAGTTCGATTTCAAAAAGTTCAAAGAGTTGCAGTACGACCGGCTTGCTGCACTTGTCAGGGAGAACTGCGATATGGATTACATCTACAAAACCCTTTTGCCATGATAAATGGGCATGGGAACGACAGGTACCGGTATCCCGGTATAAAAGCCGACTTTAGTTCAAATGCGTGGTACAAAGGCCCCGACAAAGAATTGATAGGTTTTTTGCAGAAAAACCTTACATGCATTTCCAATTATCCGGAACCTGATGCCGCTTCACTATCGGGGAAGCTTGCCGGGCTGCACGGCCTGCCTGCAGGCAATGTCATTGTGACCAACGGCGCCACTGAGGCATTTTACCTTTTGGCACAGTTTAACTCAGGCAAAAAAAGCCTGGTGTTTTATCCTTCTTTTTCCGAGTACGAAGATGCCTGCCGTATTTTCAACTGTAAACTGACTTTTGAGAACATCAACACGATCGACAGCTTAAAACTTTCAAATCAACACGAAGTAGTCTGGTTGGCAAATCCCAATAGCCCCGACGGAAAGGTAACATCCTTTGAAACAATACAAAAGCTATGCAGCCGCAATCAAGGCACTCTGTTCATCGTGGATGAGGCATACATTGACTTGTCATATTCTGCCCTAAGTGTCGTCAGCCTGGTCGAAAAGTATGAAAATCTCGCAGTAGTGCGTTCCTTGACCAAGGCCTTTTCCGTTCCCGGGATAAGGATAGGATACATAGTTGCGTCACAAGGCCTCATAAACGATATGAGAAAAATAAAAATGCCCTGGAGCGTGAGTGTGCCGGCAATCCTTGCAGGATATTTTATATCTGAGAATTATCAAAGACTTTTGCCATTAAAGGAAGATATACTGGAAAAAAGCCGGTATCTACAGAAAGAAACAGGCTCGATACCGGGTTTCAGGGTCATCGCTTCCGACAGTAATTTCTTTCTGGTAAAGTTGGCCCGCGGAACAGGAAAGGAGCTAAAAGAGTTTTTGATATCGGAACACTCAATTCTGATACGTGATGCATCAAATTTCAGGGGATTGGATAAAAGTTTTGTTCGCATCTCGGTACAATCGGATGAAGACAACCGTAAACTCATAGAGGCATTGGGAATGTGGAGTGAAAAGAAATTTTAATCAGAAAGGAATTGTTAGAAAAGTACTACATAATCATACCTCTGGTAGCAGGGTTTATAGTTGATGCCATACTAGGTGATCCGCATTGGCTACCGCACCCTGTCAGGTTCTTCGGACGGACAATATCCTTGTTCGAAAGGAGTTTCAACAAAGGAAAAAGAAGGAAACTGAGAGGGGCTTTTGTTGCACTTTTCTTGATATCGGCAGTATTCATGCTGTTTTTATTTCTCGATATCCTGTTTAGGCCACATACAATTTTATATGTTGTCTTTACTTCTGTTTTTGTTTTTTACGGACTGGCAAACAGGTCACTGATAACAGAGGTTTTGAAAGTGGAAAAGCAACTTGGCCAAAACGGGCTCGATGCGGCACGAAAACAACTAAGTTTTATCGTTGGGCGCGACACAAACAGTTTGTCGGAAAATCAGGTGCGCACTGCTGCACTGGAAACCCTGGCCGAGAACCTGTCGGACGGGGTGATAGCCCCGATGTTTTACTACCTTGTTGGTGGCATTCCCCTGATGATGGCGTATAAAATGGCAAACACACTGGACTCCATGATAGGATACAAAAACAGCCGTTTTGAGCAGTTCGGGTATTTTGCCGCCAAAACTGACGATATGCTGAATTTTATCCCTGCACGGCTGACCGCCTTTTTAATGGCGCTGATAACATTCAGTAAAAGAGGGATAATGTTCATTTTCCGTTACGGGAACAAACATTCAAGCCCCAATGCAGGATACCCCGAGGCAGCCCTTGCAGGAATACTCGACTGCCGGTTTGGCGGCCCTAACATGTATCACGGCAAACTTGTTGACAAACCCTATATAGGCAACAATGACAGATGTTTAACAAAAAAAGATATACTTAAAGGTTGCTTAGTGAATGTGCTTACATCATCGGTTTTTCTGTTGATAGGGGTTTTGCTCCTGGTATTGCGGATTGGTACCGGATTTTGACAGGTTTGCACATTAGGTATTTCCTCTTAGGAAAGGTCATTGGCACAAAAAGGTATTTGCGTGATTGGTTCGACAGCAAATTTGATCAATAAAAGTAAGAATGACAGGATATCAGAACGACAAACTGAAAATTTCACCGTGATGCACTTTCAGTTCAAAAGCCTTTTCCGGTGCAATGTCGTTGAGCAAGGCATGAAAAGCCCTGATAACACCCCCATGGGCAAT
Source organism: Marinilabiliaceae bacterium (assembly GCA_027034005.1). GTDB lineage: Bacteria > Bacteroidota > Bacteroidia > Bacteroidales > Marinilabiliaceae > JAADEM01. Next base: position 2,964 of record JALVJU010000552.1, on the reverse strand, counting down.
TACCAAAACATCCTCTTTTCCGGAATACTGTTCTTTAAGTTCTTTGATGAAATTTTCGACCCTATTCAAAAGGTCGCCGTACGATTCCCCTCCGGGACATTTGACGTTCACAAAATCGGCAAACCAGATTTGAGCCCTCTCGGTTTTTGATATGTCGTTCCACGGCTGCATCTCCCATTGCCCGAAATCAAGTTCCATAAGGCGTTTGTCGTATTCGATGCCGGTACCGACCGGAGCAATGTCGGCTGCAAGTTTTTTGCACCTGTTCAACGGGCTGGAAAATATTTTAATGAACTTGATTCCGGCAATCACTTTTTTTATCTCCTCTTTCTCCTCCTCGTATGATGGGGCAGGGGCAACGTCCGATTGCCCGTAGCACACACCCGCAGGAACATCGACACTCGTATGTCGGATGAGGTAAAGCATTCCGTTTCTCAATTAAAGTGGATAAGGAGTGCGAGGTAGACAGTAGCTTCCGATAACTGCTGTAATGCGCCGAGTACATCTCCCGTATAGCCCCCGATATGTTTGTGCACATAAAACCTGAACCAAACGAAAAGCGGTATTAACAACAGAAAGATCAGGCCGATCCTGGCCACCGGCATCAAAGCCAAAGGCAAAAGGCCGAAAAACAGGGCAATGACAAAAGTTGTTTTCGAGCTTTTACGGCCTACGGGTTTTGATTTGCTTTTGTCAGGGCCCGAAACATACTTTGAGGTGAAGATCAAAAATACGGACATCAGCCGGCTCAGGGGATGGGCCACGAGCAGGGCCGTGATCAGTGCTCTTGTGTCCATGAGCGAGAGCAAAGTGAATTTTGTCAGCAGCATCAATACCAGGCCTGTTGTGCCGTAGGTGCCTATGCGGCTGTCTTTCATTATCGTTAGTATCTGTTTTTTGGTGTAACCGCCCCCGAATCCATCGCAAAAATCGGCAAAGGCATCTTCGTGAAAGGCGCCAGTAAGGAGCACCTGTACCGCCATGCTCAACAAAAGTGAAGCAGTAAGGGGCATAATCATGGATGCCCCCCAAAACGCCAATGCCCCTGCACCACTAATTATCCAGCCTATCAGTGGGAAAAAGCGTGTTGCCCTGTTCAGGTTCTCGGGTGAATATCCGGTATTTTTAGGTACCGGTATCCGGGTATAAAACATCAAGGCGGTAAAAAACAGTTTCATTTTATGGTAGATAAAGTTTTATTTGTTCGATACGCCGGCATCCTCAAAACTGGCCATCTCGTTAAGGAAAAGGACGGCCGACTTCACCAAAGGATAAACCACTGCGGCACCTGTTCCTTCGCCAAGGCGCATGTTCAGGTTCACAAGCGGTTCGCCTCCAAGGAAACCTACCATGTATTTATGTGCTTTCTCTTCCGACAAGTGAGCAAAGATGCAGTTGTCAACGACAGAACTGTCAATTCTCGAAGCGGCAAGAAGGGCAGATGTGGCAATGAACCCGTCGACAATGATTATCATCCCGTTCTTCCAGGCCTGAAGGTAAGCCCCTGCCATCATTGCAATCTCAAAACCTCCATACGTTGCAAGAATATCAATGGCTTCGGTAACTTTATGTTTTTCCGATGCTTTTTTAAGTATCTCTATCTTTTTTTTCAACCCATCATCGTTGTGGCCTGTTCCCCTTCCGGTACACTCTTCAACGGGCAGGCCGGTGTATTTGTGCAGCAGAAGTGATGCCGATGAGGTGTTGCCAATGCCCATTTCGCCAAAACTTATCACATTGCTGCCGGAACCGAACTCTGCATCAACTATCTCACGTCCTTTCTCCATGGCCGTAAGGCATTGCTCTTTTGTCATTGCCGGTTCTTGCAATATGTTTTTTGTTCCCCGCCCTATTTTTGCATGGATAAGGTTGATGTTTTCGGGGAAATCATAATCGACGCCTGCATCCACTACTTTCAGGCCAATGTTGTGCTGACGGCAAAACACGTTGATGGCAGCCCCGCCGTTAAGAAAGTTGAGTACCATCTGGGCCGTCACCTCTTTGGGATAAGGACTGACACCCTCGTCGGCAAGGCCGTGGCCGCCTGCAAAGACAATGTGGACAGGTCTTTTCAATTCAGGGGTGAGAGTGTTTTGTATCAGCCCAATCTTCAATGCAACATCTTCCAGTTTGCCGAGAGAGCCAACAGGTTTGGTTTTAAGGTCTATCTTTTTTCTGAGTTTTTCTTTTAGTTCCATCGTTTTAACGTTTAAAAATCAAAATTCTATACCTTCTCTGCCATAAATGCCCTTATCGAAAGGGTGTTTTACTTTTTTTATTTCGCTCACATAGTCTGCTAATTCTATCAGCCTATCTGTTGCGCCCCTGCCGGTCATCACTATTTCCAGGCCTTGCGGTTTGTTTTTTAAGAAATCGACGAGGATATCTTCATCCAGGAAACTGTCCCTTACCGAGATAAGTATTTCGTCGAGGACAAGCATTTCAAACTTCCCGGAGCGGATAAGTTTGTCGGTATTTTTCAATGCCGAAAGCATCTCTTCATTATGCGATGTGATATTCTTTGTGTGGTCGAAATCGGGATGCCGGCCTGTGCCTATAAGAACATAAGCACCGTTCTGTTTCAACTTATCCACTTCACTGTTGGTATACACACCGGCACCTTTGTTGAAATTTACATAACAAACTTTTAGTCCCCGGCTTAACGCGCGCAGTGCAAGGCCTACTGCCGCTGTTGTTTTACCTTTGCCTTCGCCCGTGTATATGTGTACTAGTCCTGTTTCCATAATTTATTTGTAAATGTCATTGATTATCTGTTCAAGGGCATCGGCAAAAGACTGTACTGTTGCACTGCATGCCATATCCGAATCTATGATGAATACCTTTTTGTTTTTCACTGCATTAATTTCCTTAAAACTATCCCATATTTTTTTCTCCTCTTCACCTACTATGCCCATTGTAGAGATGAAGATGATGTCAGGGTTACGGTTAAGGATTGTTTCACGG
>JALVJU010000551.1 GCA_027034005.1 Marinilabiliaceae bacterium | reverse complement strand
TGGGATAAAGACATGAACTGGCATGAAGGGAAATTTGATCCTTATGGTTGGATGGTGGAAGACGTTTTGAAAAGTTGTGAGAGGTGAGTGATGCTGACAGGATATCGGTTATCGGTAATCGGTAAACAGTAATCGGTAGTCGGTAACCAGTCGGCAGTAGACACTGCCTTTCATGGATATGGTTGACAATGTTTTATGAATACCGAATACTGAACACTGAACACTGAACACTGAACACTGAACACTGAACACTGAACACTGAACACTGAACATTTTTCATAAGATAAATTAGATAAACAATTAGCGTAAAGAGAAGAGTTCCAATGCCAGGAAAAAAAAGGATATGTTTGGTAATTCAATCACTGCAAGCAGGTGGGATGGAACGGGTAATGTCGGAACTTGTTTGGCATTTTGCATCAAAAAATGATTCGGAAATTCATTTAATTCTTTATGGAATAACAAGGGAAATCTTTTATAAGGTGCCGGATAACATCACTATACATAAGCCATCATTTGAATTTAATAACTCCAGACGATTTTTATCTACAGTTAAAACATTATCGTTTTTAAGGAAAAAGATAAAAAGCATAAACCCTGATACAATTTTAAATTTTGGGGAATACTGGAACAGTTTTTTCCTTATCTCGACAATAGGCCTGAAGTATCCGAAATATATATCCGACAGGAATCAACCGGGGAAAAGTCTTGGTAAATTCCATGATATGTTAAGGTATTTGCTTTATCCCAAAGCTACGGGAATAATAGTTCAAACAGCAAAGGCAAAGGAGATATACAAAAAAAAGTACAGACATAAAAATATTGCCGTAATAGCTAACCCTGTAAGAGAAATTAACTGTCCGGGTAATGAAAAAAAAGAAAATTATGTTTTGATGGTGGGAAGGTTTATTAGGTCAAAACATCAGGATATGCTGATCAAAATCTTTTCACGAATAGAATTAAAAGGTTGGAAACTTGTTTTAGTTGGTTATGATCATCTGAAACAAAAAAATAAGGACAAATTGAAAAAAATTGCCAAAAGTATTGGCATTTACCACAGGGTAATTTTTACCGGTAAGTTAGGTAATCCTGATGAATTGTATTGTAAGAGTTCTGTATTTGCATTTACTTCAAGTTCCGAAGGGTTTCCTAATGTAATTGGAGAAGCCATGTCTGCCGGTTTGCCTGTTGTTGCCTTTGATTGTGTAGCCGGGCCTTCGGAAATGATCAAAGACGGGGAGAACGGCTTTCTTGTTCCATTGTTTGATTCTGACACTTTTGTTTCCAGGTTGAAGTTGTTGATGGAGGATGAAGAACTTAGGGTTAAATTTGGTAATAATGCCCGTCAAAGCATTAAGCGTTTTGCCAGGGATAAGATCTGTGAAGAGTATTATGAGTTTATTACAGGGTGATCGCAGTAATCGGTAATCAGTAAACGGTAATCAGTGGATGGAAACCAAATTTACCGAATACCTTAAAAAACGGTAAAAGATAAGTAATATGGTACCGTCATTGCGAGGAGTGCTAACGACGACGCAATCTTTATTGAAGGGACAATAGATTACTTCATCCTTTCAGTCTTCGGAATGACGATAGTTATTGTTGGTAATCTCACAATGATGTATTAAAAGTGCGGAAAAGAGGAATAAGCTTGATTATTGTCAATACAAAAGATATTAAACAAACAAGATATTAAACACAATAATATTTTTTAACTAAAACTAACACTATGAAAACATTAGTAACAGGTGGGGCCGGGTTTATCGGGTCAGCAGTAGTACCAACACTTCAAAAAGAGGGGCATGATGTCTATGTTTATGATAATCTCTCATTCGGGAGCAGGGATTTTATTGATATTAATGATGATCATTTTTATTTTGGAGATATCAGGGATAAAGATGCAGTAGATAAAGCAATAGGAGAGATCAAGCCTGATATGATCGTGCATCTTGCAGCCATTCACTTTATCCCTTATTGTAATGAGCATCCATTTGAAGCTGCTGATACAAATATCAGGGGAACAATGAACATTCTTGCCGCTGCGGAAAAATTACCGGAGCTGAAGAAGCTTTTCTTTGCATCAACAGCAGCAGTATATCCTATTTATGATGATGCCGTAAGTGAGGAGCATGAGGTTCATCCTTTGGACATATACGGATTAAGTAAATTGACCGGTGAGCATCTTTGTAAACGCTTCAATCTGGAAACAGGCATTGATACGATCGTTTGCCGTTTCTTCAATGCTTTTGGCCCAAATGAAACAAATCCTCACCTGATACCGGAGATCGAGAAACAGCTAAGAGAAGGCAAACGGACAATTAACCTTGGTAACCTTACACCAAAGCGCGATTTTATTCATACTCATGATATGGCAAATGCAGTCAGGCTTCTTTTAAATCTTAAAGATGTTGGCTATGATACTTTCAATCTGGGGCGTGGAATTGAGTATTCAGTTGTTGAGATAGTTGAGGCTTTTGAAAGGCAGCTTAATGAAAAGATCAAAATTGAAGTTGATCCGGCAAGGGTTCGTAAGGTTGAGAGACAGCATCTTCTGGCTGATGTTTCAAAACTAAAACGTGTTGCAGGCTGGGAACCGGTGTGGGGTATTGATGAAGGGATTAAAAATTTGATAGACAACTGGGGGTAACTGATAATGTCGTCATTGTGAGGAGTGGAAGGTTCCTCCTCCGTACATCGACGGCTTGGAATACACTGACTAATGAACACGTTAAAAACGGAAAGTAGTAATCGGTAATCGGTGAACGGTATTCAGTGAATGGAATCTACTGAATACTGAATA
>JALVJU010000550.1 GCA_027034005.1 Marinilabiliaceae bacterium | reverse complement strand
ATCTTAATGTCTTCAATGCTCGCGACCCTGGGTTTTGGCAGGTTTTTATCGTAACCCCTGGCCCTGTTGCCGAGACGAATAAAAATGGGAACAGCGGTTCCTTCTATCACTAAGTTGGAGATACTCACACCTTTGATAAATGCCCCGTCAACTGCCTCAAGGGAGATGCCGCTTGTCCCTATGGGAGTTCCGTAAATTGGCTCTTTATCTTTTGACGGCCGTATCACACAGTTTGAGATAACAATGTTCTTAAACCCTGCATTCGATTCCGTTCCGCATTTTATGGCATTGCAGTGGCTGCTTATCACACAGTTGTCTATCAGGATGTTCTCGCATGGCATCTCATGAGTACTTTTCATCGTTATGCCGTCATCGTCCGAATCGCCGCGACAGTCGCTCACCACAACATCCTTACAACCGTTCAGGTCAATCATGTCGTTGTTCTTGTTGCTGTGGTTGTACACTTCAATGTTGTGGATGTACATATTCTCACAGGCAAGGTAGTGCTGCATCCAGAGGGCCGAGTTGGTCAGTTTCACCCCTGTGACCCTTATCCTCTTCGACTTCACCATCCATATCAGGTGTGGCCTCTCACCATACGACTTCACCTTTGTGCCGTCATCTTTCAGTATCCTGTCGCCCCTGCCGTCAATGACTCCTTCACCTTCAATCCCTATGTTCTCGCAAAATTCGGCATAGATAAGCGCTCTCTTGATCTTACCCAAACGGAAAAATGTGTAATTAGGCATATTTGGCGGATAATCGGCCATGCTTGTACTCCCAAGTATCTTTGCACCCTTCTGAAGATACAGGGCAACATTGTCACTCAGGTAGATGGTTCCCGTAACATACTCCCCTGCGGGAAAAACGACCCTGCCGCCTGTCTTACTACATTCAAGGACAGCATCGTTGATAAATACGGTATTCATGGTCTTACCATCGCCTTTTGCTCCGAAATCCAGAACGTTGTAATCCTTTGCGAAAACACTCAAACTGATTAACGATGCAAGAATCAATAATTTTATCCTGTTCATTCTCTTTATTTTTATAACTCCTAATTATATTTTCTACAAAACAACTAATATTTTTTCAGACGATGCTTCCTGTTTTATATCAAAGTTAAAAACTCCTATTGATTTTCAATAATTTTTCATCCCGCTCCATAAGGTAGAAAACATTGAAAATCAACATCCTTTATTTTGCTTTTTTGACCCGTCAGCCATGCTGTGTAGTCAGGCAGGTATGTGGACAAAAAATAAATTTGTGACAATTCGTGCAATTCGTGGACAAAGGATTGACCATAACAAAAAAGCTTAACCTAATGACATTGGCCCGAAAAAAGATATCACTAAAAATCAATCAAAATACAAAACGTCAGGGCTTATCTCTTTTTTTGTGCCTCCGTAACGCTGCCAGCTTACCTTCAGCGACTTGCCGCCTCCGCACTGCATATATTTTAATTTTATTTTATGAAATCCCTTTTCCAGCGCTATGGAACCGACCTCTTCCACAGAACCGTGATTGCCGTCATTCTCTATCAACTCAATACCATCGATGTACAAACGGCTCCCGTCGTTCGACTTCACATAAAAAGTGTAGATATCATCCTTCGGAACTTTTATATAACCCTCGAAAAGATAACCGAAATAATTAGCCCGTTTTGCTCCGTCGATAGTGAACCTGTCTGTGATACCTGTCTCAATAGGCTCTTCCTTGTCAAGGTCGGCAGTGGTAACAAAAAAGCGCTCAAAGTATCCGTACTTAAGTCCCCGTGATAATTTGCCATGACTTACTGCCGGCATGTATTTTGCCTTCTCAAAATGCCAGGTCAGCGGCAGACTGGGCTCAATACCGTCTTTCAATGCGACAGCCCTCAGGTCGGTCGTTTTGCTAATTTTCACAGGACGAACGTATTTTTCACTCTCTTTACCCGGAGTGGAACCATCTGTAGTAAAATGTATCTCTGCTCCGTGAGTGTCACACCCCAAGCTTACCGTAGTTGAGTTTTTGAACAGTTGTTTGCCCGAACTGACATAAGGCAGTCTGACAACCGGCTTCCCATTTTCGGAGTATGGCCTGTCCTCTTTTTTTGATGCCCATTGCTTGTTCGGCTCCGGCCCCATTTCAAAGACCAGCTCTCCCCCGGCCATGATATCGGAGTATTTGATGTAAGACCTGTTGTATGGTTTACCGTTCAGAGTGGCCGACTGTATATAGTAATTATCCTTTGCCCGCCCTTGGGCGATAACCTTAAACTCCTTACCATCTTCGAGATGAACAGTTGCTTTTGGGAACAACGGTGTTCCGATAACATAAATATCCTGCCCGGGCGCTACCGGATAAAATCCCAGAGAGCTGAGAATGTACCAGGCAGATATCTGACCGCAGTCATCGTTTCCTGCAATGCCGTCGGGATCGGTAGAGTAAAGCTCATGCAGTATCCTGTTCACCAGGTGCTGTGTCTTCCAGGCTTCCCCGCCATAAGTGTAAAGGTAAGCAAGATGATGGCTCGGCTCATTCCCGTGCCAGTACTGCCCTATGGAACCGTCATGCTTCCCTGATATTTTAGTGAAGATAGTATCCATCATGTTGTTAAAGTTCCTGTCGCCTCCCATCAGTTTAATTAGCCCGTCGATGTCATGAGGAACATAAATATACTGATAGGCATTCCCCTCGGAGTAGGCAGAGTTCTTCAGCGGGTCGAACGGGGCAAACCATTTTCTGTCAATGCTCCTTCCCCTGAACAGGTTTGTTGTGGTATCGAACACATTAACATAAAAATGTGCCCTGTGATGAAAGT
>JALVJU010000549.1 GCA_027034005.1 Marinilabiliaceae bacterium | reverse complement strand
TCAACTTTTGAATATTTTTTTTACTTACCCCGAACGACCCCATTTTATTTAAGTACTCTTCATTAGCCAGAAGATTATTGCAGAAAACAGCTACCTGATGATACCATTTGTTATATATTCTCTCTCTTGGCCCTTTCAGCGACAATGCAAGATAAGCCTCATCATCCTTGTTAAACACTATCCGTGCAATCTTCAGGTATTTCATATACTCTGACGCAATCTTGGCCTGAGCCGCTGCTTTCTTATCAAAACACTCTTTCTTCTCTTGCTCTTTTTTCTCTTGTTCCTTCGCGATCTCTACCAAGTCATCATACAACTGGTATCCCTGAGCAAGTCGTTCGTCCGTGTACCCGTAATCACCAATTGCCTCCTTAATATTATTCGCCTTCGAACTAATGTTCAAGATTGTCCGGCTATTAGTGATAAAACTTCTAAATTTTTGTTTCGAATAATGCATAATTTATTATAAAATAAATAACTATTTACATATTTATAGATAGTTGAATACAAATTTTTAAATTATTTTTAACTTTTACAAATATAATTAATCTTTTTTTTGATTTTATCTATATTTTAATAAAATTCATATGTCTAAATTATGATTGTAACTAATAATTTATTAATTCTATTTAATCTTTTTAGATAAAGAAATATTCAACTCTATTTAAGAATGAAATATTTTAATATAAGATAACTATATTTTTAATTTATATAACATAGAATATTTAAACTATACATTTTATTCTAATATATATTTATTAGATATTAATACATTGATAATAAAAAACGCCTGCTCCAAAATGGAACAGGCGTTTCTGTTCAGATTTTATTAAAAGGGTCAGATTATCACCATAGTAGCTCCGTATCCGTACTCCCTGAAAGAAGCATCCTGATAATAAGTCCCTTTATACTTGCGGTCAAGTGCCTTTCGAAGTTCAGTTTTCAAAGTGCCATTACCTACTCCATGGATAAACACAATTTTCCGTTTCTTGTTTTTCAGGTTCTCTTTCATCACCTGATGGAATTTATCCATCTGTATCGACAAGATATCAGAATTAGAAAAACCTCTTGTATCATCAAGCAGTTCATCAATGTGCAGGTCAATTTCAAGCAGTCCGGGCTCATCCCTCCTTTTTGCTTTCTTTTTGATCTTTTTTTGTTCTTTCTCCTTTTTTATCTCTTTAAATGCTTTGTCGGTCAACTGTTCAACACTCTGCTGGAGCTTATCCTTCAAAACAAAAGTCAGAAGTGCTTTTTCGTCAAAGTAGTCATTTTCAACAAATTTGTTGTCATTCATCAAACTTGTACCTTTCAGTTTTAATTCCTTCTGAACGGAAGGTATGGGAGAAAAACGCTTACCTTTCTTAAACATTATAAGCTGGATTATCCATCTCTTACCATCAAGCTCGGTAACAAGGTATTTTCTTTCATCCAGTTTGGTGTTGGGCTCGATCAAACCTGCCATCAGGTTTATCGCCTCACCATTCATTCCTACCTCATTCAACGCATAGTAACAAAAGTAGTTACTGTCGTTTATTAAGCTCAACCTTACACTCCCCGACTCCACTCCGGGCTTTTCGCCCCTGCGGAATGCCAGGATGAAAACCGGGTCATAGTTTCCCTCCTCTTCCTCATATTCGTATTCCGATTCGGGTTCTGCCTTCACCTCTTCTCTTACTTCTTTAGACTGCCTGACATCCGGGCCGGTCACCTTTTCTTCCACCGGTGTCACCAATACCAATTCGGTCAGCAATACCGGTATCTCAAACTCATCTTCATCCTCCACGAAAGCAAGTCTGCCCTCAATACGGGTAACGGTGCCCTCTCCTGTCGAATCCATAAACCTTACCCTGTCTCCTTGTTTGATCTTCATAATATTTTGTTTTGTCTGTTTTTGCATTAATTCATTTAATCGCAAAGTTAATTAAATTTGCAGGGCAAAAATCTTAAAAAGATACAATAAGAAGTTTTTGTAAATAGTAAGATCATAAACTGCCTTGACAACAGTAAGCCCTAAATAAACTTAGTGTCTCAGCATCTTTGCGGTAAAACAAAAAAACAAATGAACATCCCTGAGATAAAGATATCGGACTACACATACGAACTGCCTGACGACAGGATAGCCAAATACCCCTTAAGCGAACGCGACGCGTCAAAGCTCTTGATTTATAAAAATAAAAACATTTCACACACAGTTTTTTCAAACCTGACAGATGTCCTTCCCAAGAATTCCCTTTTGGTTTTCAACAACAGCAAGGTTATCAGGGCACGGCTGAAATTCAGGAAAGAAACCGGTGCCGTGATCGAGATCTTTTGTCTCGAACCAGTTAAGCCCTTCGATGTGCAGCAGGCGTTCGAATCTGCCAAACCAACCCAATGGAGATGCATTGTTGGCAATGCAAAGAAGTGGAAAGACGCTCCTTTGTTTAAGGAGATATCGATAAACGGTAAAACAGTAATATTAAAAGCCGAAAAGATAAAACGAGAAGAACAAGCCTTTATCATAGAATTTTCGGGCGACACTCCCAATATCTCTTTTGCCGAGATCATCGAGAATGCAGGCACCATCCCCATTCCACCGTACCTGAACCGCAAGCCCGAACAGATAGACGATGAGCGCTACCAGACGGTTTACAGCGAGCACAAAGGTTCCGTAGCGGCTCCAACGGCAGGCCTTCATTTCACAAAAAGCATACTTAACAAATTGCAGGATTCAGGCATTGAAACCCTTAACATAACCCTTCATGTGGGGGCAGGCACATTTAAACCGGTGCAGACAAAAACCATTGCCGGCCATGAGATGCATACCGAGCATTTTGTCGTGGAAGCAAATGCCATAAAACGTCTGATCGAAAAAGCAGACCATGTAACAGCTGTGGGCACCACATCCGTACGCACTCTGGAAAGCTTGTACTGGCTGGGAGTAAAACTGTTGGAAGGCAATGACATCACGGAAGGCATACTACAATGGGATCCGTACAATCTGCCTTCCAACTACTCAACCAAAGAGGCGTTAACGGCCCTGGCAGAATACATGGAACAGAACAACCTGCAATTTTTCAATAGCAAAACGGCCATTATCATTGTTCCCGGGTACAAATTCAAGGTAGTAAAAACACTAATAACCAATTTCCACCAGCCGCACAGCACCCTTTTACTGCTTATCTGCGCATTTATCGGTGACGACTGGAGGCGAGTTTACGATTATGCCCTCGAAAATGACTTCCGGTTTCTCAGTTACGGCGACAGCTCTATCCTCTTCTCGGGATAACACGGCTTTAATTTGGATAAATTGTAGCGTTGTAATATCTTGGAAGCACAGAAAACATATACAAGTGTCGGCGTAGCTTTGAGCTACACCGACAGTATCACCCAAATATTATAAATGGGATAAAGCGATTACCAAATACAATTCGCAAAATCCGTATAAATTCGCATTATTCGTAAAACATAAATGATAAAACCATGAACTTTGGACTGATAGGAACGGGAACCATAGCACACACACATGCACAAGCCATTCAATCACTGCCAAATGCCGAATTGATTGGGAGTTTTAGCAGGAACAGCGAGAAAAACCAAAAGTTTGCAAAAGAATACAACTGTCATCCCTATTCCTCCCTTGAGGAGATGCTTTCGGACAGCAAGGTTGATGCAGTTATCATTTGCACCCCGTCAGGAAGTCACCTGGAACCGGGAATTGCTGCCATGAAACACAAAAAGCACGTCATCATCGAAAAACCGCTTGAGATAACATTAGGGCGAATAGACCAACTTATTGAAACCGCAAAAGAAGAAAATGTAAAGCTGACATGCATCTTTCAGTCACGTTTTGCAAAGGCATCACAGGAACTAAAAAAATCTATCGAACAGGGACGCTTTGGCAAACTCACAATGGCAGATGCCATAGTAAAATGGTACCGGACACAGGAGTACTACGATAGCGGCGCCTGGCGCGGCACATGGGACCTTGATGGCGGTGGCGCTCTCATCAACCAGTCCATACACGCCATAGACTTGTTGCAGTGGCTTGCCGGCGAGGTGGAAAATATCAAAGCATTCACTGCCACCCTTGGGCATGAAAGTATTGAAGTTGAAGATACGGCTGCTGCCGTCCTCACGTACAAAAACGGGGCACTGGGTGTGATACAGGGAACAACGGCGGCATACCCGGGTTTTCAGAAAAGAATAGAGATAAACGGCACTCACGGCAGTGTGGTGATGGAGGACGACCATTTTACCGAATGGGTTTTTAAAGATGAAACCGAATATGATGAAAAGATCAGAAAAGAGCTGAGTGCAGGTGATGCCCCAAGAGAAACGGCCTCCGACCCGTCGGTCAATCCTGTTCATCTTTTCGCTGCACAGATATCGGACTTCATCGAAGCTGTGGAAAACGATCGTGCCCCGTTCATAACTCCCGAAGATGCAAGGCGTTCTGTTGAGATAATCCTTAACATTTATAAAAATGCCAGGGACTGAATAAAAAACGGACAGAAAAACTTTAGGGCAACATATACCCCGAAGCATTAGATCTTGAATACCAAACACATGAAAAAAGTTATCTTTTTTATACTTCCCGGTTTCCTGCTGCTTTTTTCCTCCTGTCAGAAAAAGCAAAAGCCCAACGTGCTGTTTATCCTTGTGGACGATCTTGGCTGGAACGACCTCGGCTGTTACGGCAGCACATTTTACGAAAGCCCCAACATCGACAAACTGGCGCAGTCAGCTATAAAATTCACGGATGCCTACGCTGCCGGCTCAGTGTGCTCCCCTACAAGGGCTGCTCTGATGACAGGCAAACATCCGGCCCGCATTGGCATTACCGACTGGATACCGGGCCGCGGCGACAAAGGACATAAACTTAAAACCCCGCCAATACTCGACCAACTGCCCCTTGAGGAATATACAATGGCCGAAGCTTTCAGGGACAACGGCTACAGTACTTTCTTCGCCGGCAAATGGCACCTGGGCGACAAAGGATTTTTTCCCGAAGACCAGGGGTTTGACATCAATATTGGCGGCAACCATACAGGATCACCACGGGGCGGATACTACTCACCATACAAAAACCCTCAACTTCCCGACGGTCCCAAAGGAGAATACCTGACCGACCGCCTTGCAAGCGAAACTATCAAGTTCATAGAGAACAACCGGAAGAGCAAGGATAAAAAACCGTTTTTTGCCTATCTTTCGTTTTATGCCGTGCATTCCCCCATCCAGGGCTGCAACAGATATGTGGAAAAACTCAGGGAGAAAGCAAAAAACCTTCCGGCCGCCCCTGACAGCGGATACGTGAAAGAACGAGACGCTTACACCAAGACACAACAGAACAATCCCAGGTATGCATCGATGGTATATGCCATGGACGAGAACGTAGGACGAGTCATCGCAAAACTCAAAGAACTTGGCGTTTACGATAACACTATCATCGTTTTCACATCCGACAACGGAGGGCTCAGTACGCTTTACCGCCAGGGGGCCCCGACATCACTTTATCCGTTAAGGGCAGGAAAAGGTTGGTATTACGAAGGCGGTATACGGATCCCGCTTATCATCAAACCAACAGCAAACAAGAACAAGGCAGAGGTGGTTTCTCAGCCGGTCGTCAGCATGGACCTCTATCCCACCCTTATCGATCTTGCCGGGCTGAAACCCGTAAAAGACCAGTATGTTGACGGCATTGACCTTGTGCCTGCCATGGAAGGCAAGAAACTGAAACGCGATGCATTGTTCTGGCACTACCCGCATTATCACGGCAGCGGCTGGACTCCCGGTGCAGCAATCAAAAAAGGCGACTGGAAACTGATAGAGTTTTACGAGTATGATGAAACGGAACTCTACAACACACAAAATGATATCAGTGAAAAGAACAATCTGATAAAAACATATCCGGAAAAAGCTGACAGTCTGAAAAACCTTTTAAGAGAAAAGCAGAAGGAAGTTGGTGCAAAGTTCCCGGTACTAAAAAATACGATCAATCAATGATACACGATTTTTCATATCTGAGGAACAGGGAAGATGACCTTTTAAAGGAGGTTACCTTCAGCACTTCACGCAGCAGCGGGCCGGGCGGTCAAAACGTTAACAAGGTGGAGACAAAGGTTGAGCTTCGTTTTAACATAATGCTTTCAAAGGTTTTATCAGACGATGAAAAAAGAACTGTCCTGCAAAAACTAAAAAACCGTATAAACTCAAACGGGGAGCTTGTGGTAACTGCCCAAACGTCACGTTCACAATTGCAAAACAGACAGATTGCCATCCAACGGCTCATGACTCTCCTGAACGAAGCATTGAAACCGGAAAAGAAAAGGATTGCAACCAAACCGACCAAGGCATCGGTAAAGCGCCGTCTGGAAAGCAAAAGAAAACATTCGGAGAAAAAGTCATTCAGGAAAAAGAACTTTTTGTAGATGAGACAGGATGACATTAAATATTTCACGCATCAAAAGGAGAACCGCAATCCTGTTTTCCTTAACAGGTTTCCCGGTGTTGATTTTACCGCCCTTAAAATACTTGACTTTGGCTGCGGCCACGGAGCTTTGTCTCTCGACCTCGCCTATAAAGGGGCTAAAGAAGTCCTCGGCATCGACATTAACTGCAGCCTGATAGATTTTGCAAAAGAGAACCTGGCAAAGAACTACGGGCATTTGTCCGGCAAAGTAAGCTATGAATGTATCGGACTGGAAAAATTGCAGGATAACAATTTCGACATCATAATCTCAAAAGCTTCTTTTGAGCACATCATTGGACTCGAGAGATTGCTTACAGAAATGAAACAAAAGCTAAAGCCCGGCGGAAGGATAGTTGCCGGCTTTGGCCCTTTGTACAACAGTCCGTACGGCGATCACAACAGGTTGAAACACACCCTCCCCTGGTCACATGTCCTTTTGGGTGAAAAACATTTCATTAAAAAACTGAACCAAAAAGGCCAAAACATAAAAAGCATCCACGACCTGGGGCTTAACGGATACTCGTTAAAAAGGTATCGTGAAATTTTCAGCAACACCGAAGGCCTTGCCCTGATTGACTTCAGGACGAATGTCAGCGGCAAGGCATCGATGAAGTTTTTCAACCTGATGACACACATCCCTTTCCTGAAAGAGTATTTCACTTACAACATTTATTGTATCTTAGAGCGCGTAAAATAAAAAAATTAAAAATGAATGACATCAAACTCGGGCAAGGGCTAGGAGATATCACATTCGGTATCAGGCCCAATGAACTAAAGGAAAAACTCGGGGATCCGTCCGAGTATGAGATATCTGAAGATGACGGCCTGGCTATCCTGCACTACGATGAACTGAACCTCTCTTTTGGCTTTTCAAAAGAGTACGGCGACAAGCTTTTATCCATCACTTCAAGCGATGAAGATGCACAGATAGAAGAGGTGACCCTGATAGGAAACTCTATACAGGAGGTTTTAGACAAACTCGAAGTCCTGGGAATTAACAACATTGACATTGAGGACATTTCATCCGATGAATTCCCGGACCAGCAACTGCTCACAGCTTTTGATTACAGCCTGAACCTCTGGTTCGACGAAGATGAGCTTGCTGAGATGCAGTGGGGCCCGTTCTGGGACAATGAGAAAGATGAACCGGTGTGGCCTCTGTAGCTGAGCCCCTCCCGACCTCCCCAAAGGGGAGGAGATTTTATGATTTGAAACAAACGTTCAACATTAAAAGAAGACAGAAACAATTAGAGTTCAATGTTTAAAATTTAATGATTAACATATTTGAAGTGCGGAGCACCGTAACATTTGTAGAAATTAAATTAACAACAAACATCAAGGTGCAGAGCACCGAAATATGTAAGCCAAAAAAATGCCCTCGAATAAACGAATAAACGAATCAACAAATAACCAGATAGCCTGTCTGCCGCCAGGCAGGCCACAGAACCATGAAGCCCTTTAACCTGTCTGACTGCGCAGCCAGGCAGGCCATAGAGCCATTTAACCATAGAACCCTTTAACCATAGAACTAAATGCACAAACCAAACACAAAATGGCTGCCGTTGTTCTTCACCAATTTTCTTGGTGTACTGAACGACAACTTCCTCAAAAACCTTATCGCGTTTGTGGGTATCGTGTGGATTGCCGATGAGGGCAACAAGTCCCTTGTGATAT
>JALVJU010000548.1 GCA_027034005.1 Marinilabiliaceae bacterium | reverse complement strand
AATAAGTACGAGCACTATTTACAATACATTCCCGGTGTAAGGTTTTGGATAATCACTACAGGTGTGATCATCACATTTGCGGCAATTAAACAGGCTAGTCACATTGTTAACATTATTTTGCTTGCAGTATTTCTGACTGCTGTAAGTATGGCACCGCTAAACTGGCTGAAAAGAAAGGTGTTAACAAAACTTTAGCTAATCTTATAATTATTCTTCTGGTAGTTGCAATAGCAGGACTGGTTGTGTTGGTAATAAATGCCACTCTGAGCAATTTTGCCGAGAAACTTCCAATGTATCAGCATAAGTTTGAAGAAGTGTGGAATAATATGATATCCCGGCTTTATGAACTTGGAATTATCGATCATGAGATAGCATTTGAAGATAAGTTCAAATCGAACAGCCTTCTGCCTATGGCTGCACCTCTTGCGTCAAGTGTTGGTTCGTTGGTGTCGGGAGTGTTTGTGGTTTTCATCTTTTTTATTCTTATGACCCTGGAATCCGATATGTTCATAAAAAAACTTTCTTACGTTTCAAAGGATTCTTCTAAGGATGCAGAAAGGGTTGTTCATCAGTTAAGGAACTATTTTGGGATTAAAACCCTAACAAGCCTGGGGACAGGTATTGCAATTGGATTAATGCTTTATTTCATGGGAATTGACTTTCCTGTGTTGTGGGGTTTCCTGGCATTTTTACTGAATTATATTCCCAGCATTGGTTCATTTATTGCTGCTATACCGGCTGTTCTTATTGCAATAGTGATGCAAGGTACAGGAACGGCATTGATAGTTATGTTATCATATCTGGTGATAAATACAATTATCGGGAATGATATTGAACCTCAGCTCATGGGTAAAAACTTAGGTATATCTCCTCTCATCGTATTTCTTTCCATGATCTTTTTTGGATATATCCTTGGACCGATAGGTATGTTGATAGGAACGCCACTGACAATAATTATCAAGATACTTTTCGACAGCAGGGATGTGACCCGAAACCTTGGTGTAATGCTTGGTGACGGTCGTGAGATAGTATCAGATAAGGAATCAGATGATAAATGGAAGCATAATTTTTAAGGTTAAAATCTGAAGCTTTTTTTGTATTCTGCAGGCGAATATCCGGATATTGATTTAAAGATCCTTGAGAAGTGATACCTGTCGGCAAAGCCTGTGCGAGATGCAACCTCATCAATTGTGATATCGGTATGGTGCAGTAACATGCATGCCTTTTCTATGCGTCTTTTTTTTACAAATCTTTGGGGCGATATCCCGGTCTCTTCCCTGAAAAGCCTTGTGAATGCATTTGTGGCAAGGTTTGCCTTTGATGCAAGTATACTGTTTGACAGATTATCTTCAAGGTTTTGTTCGATAAAATGAAGTATGTTAAGGATACGTGTGTCGGCAGAAACAATGTTCCACTGTTTTTCGGGTATCATCGACAGCAGGTCGTTTATCAGGGAATGAATTATCAGACTTGAATAGAAGTTGAACCGTTCATTCTCTTTTTTCAGGTAGCTTGTTATTTCATCTATCTTCTGTTTTTGATGCGGCCTGACATCAAAAACAAAGATATTCGGTTCGATATAGTCATAGGGCATTCCTATGTTGAAATGGGCATAAAGATGAAGGACATATCCTTTTGCCTTAAGCTCTTCTTCCGTAGTAGATCCGACAATTCGTCCACCTTCGAGGCGGTATTCTACCTGACGGTTATGGGGCTTTTGAATAAAAGTGGAAAAGGGGGTGTTTGGTGAAATGACAAAGATACTTTCAGGAGTAAGTTCATAAGTCTTGTCCCTGAATGTTATGTGTCCGCCTTCATTGGCGTTCCAATAAACGCGCCAGTACGGAAACGACATGTCCATACTTTCCCAGTTTTTCAACCACCAGTATCTGCAGCATAACAACTGGACATTATATCCTGAAAATATCTGCTGGACGGATGAAGGATCACCTTTGTCAGGCACATGAATATATCGGGCCATTTTGCTGATGTTTAAAACAGATACAAAAATAGAAAAATTAAACATTTGGTTTTGATGCATGTGATGTTTAATTTGCTTAAATTCAGGATTTGAATAAAATAATGGTTATGAGTGTTAAGGATGTGATAATTGTTTTCGACTGCGGAGCTACTAATGTTCGTACAGTTGCTATCGATACTAAAGGAGAGATACTCGCTTCGGAATCAAAGCCAAATAATACCAAGCCCGATCCGGAATATCCGGGCGGCCTTATCTGGGATATTTATGAGATATGGGCCAAGCTTTCGGAAACCAGTAAAGCTGTTATTTCAAAGATAGACAGGAACAGAATAGCGGGAGTCTCTGTCACTACTTTTGGAGTAGACGGCACTTTCCTGGATAGATCAGGCAAACTTGTGTATCCGGTGATATCATGGCAGTGCCAGCGGTCAAATGCTATCATGGAAAATATTGATAAGTATATCTCTGTTGAAGATCTTTATGCCGAAACGGGAGTTTATCCCCACGCTTTTAATACTATCAATAAACTTATATGGATAAAAGAGAACCGTCCCGATGTTCTTGAAAAGGCATCCAATTTTCTTTTTATCCCGTCTCTTTTTGTTTTTATTCTTACCGGAGAAAGGGTGAACGATGTGACCATGATGGGAACGTCTATGCTTACAAATCAGCGTGAGAGAAGATGGTCGGAAAAGATATTTGACACGCTTGGAGTACCTGCTGAACTGTTTAATCCGGTTGAAGAATCAGGAGAGATGGCGGGAAAGGTAAATGCCAAAGGCAGTGAAGCAACGGGAATTCCTGCCGGAGTGCCGGTCTTCT
>JALVJU010000547.1 GCA_027034005.1 Marinilabiliaceae bacterium | reverse complement strand
TGTTCTCGGCCGCCAGGATCTTCTGGTTCCGGGCGTTGATCTCTTTTTCATGATTGCTCTTCAGCTGTAAAAACTTCTCTTTTGCCTGAAGTATCTTCTCTTTCTTTATCACCTCGGCTTCCGCCTCTGCCTCCCGCAGCATTTTCTTACTCCGGGATTTCATTGCCTGGGTGTAAACGAGCAGGGCCAGCCCCGCACCGAGCACAAAAGCAATTACTCCTATTGTAATTTCAAGTCCCATCTTAATTTAGTTTAACTGTGTTTATATATAATAAAACCGCACCATTATACTTTTACGAATACAGCACAACACTGCATTCAAAGCAAACAATGCGGGTAATTTCAAAACAACAAATATTACTTTACGCCTCTTCCGATAATACCGTATCTAATTTATCACTTAGTTCTTTTACAGCATTCAGGATGGGAGCTGTATCGTTACGGTTTTCCTGATCAAGAAGCTTTATCACATACTGTAAAGCCACCATTGCAAGAAAATCCTGCACATCTTTATCCGTGTAGCGCTGCTTATACTGCAACAACTTATCATTAATAAGTTTTGCTGCCCTTCGGATATGTTCTTCATCCTTGCGGTCTATCCTCAGGGGATAGTACCTGTCAGCAACATTTACACGTATAGAAAGTTTGTCATCCATCCAATATATATTACCGGTTCAATAAAGCAATACACTTATCAATTTCCCGCACCATCTGGCTGATCCGCTTTTTAGCTTCCCCGGGATTACCCGTTTCTGCCAAAATATTCCCCGATAATCTCAAATTGCTGTACTTCTCCTCTAATCTTTTATAGTCTCCGTTCACCCTGTCCAGTTCCAGTTCTAATTTTTCATTCTTTTCTCTCAGGCTTTTAACATCCTCTTTCAGACTGGTGTAACGTTCTATTAATGTATCTATTTTATTCTGAAGTTCAACAATTATTTCAGGTTTCGAATCATTCATTGCCAAATTTTTCCATACAAAGTTAACATTGGTTTTGTAAAATAAAAAAATAACCTAAAAGAGTTTTCACTACTTTTGCATAAAATTTTAACACTAAGTGCAAAACAAAGATCAGAGAAGCTGGCTGCCGACATCCGCAAAGGAAGTAAAGCAACGGGAATGGGACGAACTGGATGTGATCATTTTTACCGGTGACGCTTACATTGACCATCCCTCTTTCGGAGCTGCGGTG
This sequence comes from Marinilabiliaceae bacterium, assembly GCA_027034005.1. Lineage (GTDB taxonomy): Bacteria > Bacteroidota > Bacteroidia > Bacteroidales > Marinilabiliaceae > JAADEM01. The sequence continues at coordinate 1,613 of JALVJU010000547.1, read as the reverse complement.
ATAGGCCGTATCATTGAACAGTTCGGATGGAAAGTGGCTATCGTTCCCCAGCCCAACTGGAGAGATGACCTGAGGGATTTCAAAAAGCTGGGCAGACCTAAACATTTCTTTGGTGTCACTGCCGGTGCAATGGACTCCATGGTGAACCACTACACGGCAGGACGGCGCATCAGGCATGATGATGCTTACACTCCCGGGGGCAAAGCCGGCCAGAGACCCGATTATCCCACTGTGGTTTACACAAAGATACTCAAGGAACTGTTCCCCGATGTGCCTGTGGTCCTTGGCGGAATAGAAGCTTCATTGCGACGCCTTACCCATTACGACTACTGGCAGGATAAGCTGAAACCGGGGATACTTGCCCAAACAGGGGCTGACCTTCTGGTGTACGGCATGGGGGAAAAACCGCTGACAGAATTGCTTTCCCTGCTCGACAGGGGAGTGCCCTTCTCATCCATAAAAACAATACCGCAGACTGCTTTTCTTCAACCCAAAGAGGAGAAACTTCCCAAGAACAAGAAATGGGAAGACCTTACTCTTTTCTCGCACGAGACATGCCTGAACGACAAGATGAAGTTCAGTATGAATTTCAGGCATATCGAAGAGGAGTCGAACAAATGGACGGCTGCAAGACTGATACAGGACATGGGAGATTCAAGGATAGTGGTAAACCCACCTTTCCCGCCAATGAAGGAGGGCGAGCTGGATGCTTCTTTCGACCTGCCTTTCACACGGCTGCCACACCCGCGCTACAACAATAAAGGCAAGATCCCCGCCTATGAGATGATAAAGTTCTCTGTCAACATGCACCGGGGATGTTTTGGCGGATGCTCTTTCTGCACCATATCCGCACATCAGGGCAAATTCATCGCATCACGTTCCGAAGGATCGATCCTGAAGGAAGTGCGTGAGATAGTTCAAATGCCTGACTTCAAAGGTTACCTTTCAGACCTGGGAGGCCCGAGCGCCAACATGTACAAACTGCAGGGTAAAGACCTTGAGATATGCAAAAAATGCAAACGTCCTTCCTGTATTTTTCCCGAAGTGTGCCCCAACCTTAACACCGACCATACGGCCATGCTCAACATCTTCAAAAAGGTGGACAGCATGAAAGAGATAAAAAGATCATTTGTGGGCAGCGGCATACGCTACGATGTGCTTCTCAACCCCAAAGCATCGGAAAAGGAAAAAGAGAGCCACAAACGTTACATCAGGGAGTTGATAGAGAAACATGTTTCGGGCAGATTGAAGGTGGCGCCGGAACACTCCTCCGGTGAAGTGCTAAAACTGATGCGTAAACCTTCGTTCGATTATTTCAAAAGATTTACCGGAGAGTTTGAAAAGATAAACAGGGAAAAACACCTTAACCAGCAACTTATCCCCTACTTCATCTCCAGCCATCCCGGCAGCAAGGAAGAGGATATGGCACACCTGGCCGTTGAAACACACAACATGAACTTCTGCCTTGAGCAGGTGCAGGACTTCACTCCCACTCCCATGACCCTTGCCACAGTGATTTATTACTCCGGCATCCACCCCTACACAGGGAAACAAGTTTACACCGCCCGCAGCAAAAACGAAAAACTGCAACAACGAATGTACTTTTTCTGGTA
>JALVJU010000546.1 GCA_027034005.1 Marinilabiliaceae bacterium | reverse complement strand
TCATTGGTACAGCAGGCAGGAACCTTACCTCTTCGATGTTGCAGGAACGTTGGGTGAGGAATGCAAAAGGCAATGTGTGGATGGCTCCTCCGGTGGAAGCAAACGGCAAGGTCTATGTTTCCACCATCGATGATTTTGGTATGAAGCACTGCGGTATTCATGCTTTCAATGCCGGGTCGGGAGCAAAGTTGTGGAATTTCAAGACTAAGGGCTCCGTGAAAAATACCTTCTGTTACTACGACGGAAAGATACTTGCGACCGACCATTTTGGGATTGCCTATGCCATTGATGCAACAACAGGCGACCTGATCTGGAAAAAAGAGCTGGGGCAAAAAACGCTCGGTGCGTTCAACACCGGTACCGCTGTTCATAACGGTGTTTACTACACAGGTTTTGGAAGCTATCTCCAGGCACTTGATGCTAAAACAGGTAAGACATTGTGGAAGAATGAGGAGTGGCGCGGGGGCGAAGGTGCAACCCACACCATGATAGTTGCCGGTGATGTACTGATCGCTGCTTCCAACTGGCGGGCACTGTATGCGCATGATGCCAAAACAGGCAAGCTGCTCTGGAAAATGGGGGATAAGGGATATCGTTTCAGGAGCAGCTCGGCAACATGGAAAGATGACACACTGTACGTGGCATCGGATAAAGGCATTGGGTTGATGGATGTCCGCACGGGAAAGCTGTATAAGTATTTTGAGACGGAATATAACCTTACGGTATCTACAAAACCGCTGATAACAAATGACCTTTTGATAATGGGTACAAGGAATAACGGCCTTGTGGCTTTCAACCGATATACGGGTAAGGAGGTATGGAAAGTGATGACCGGCGATGCTCTTATCTACACATCACCCTATTCGAAACCGGAATCACATACCGTTGAAACAGCTCCGGTACTTGTGAACGAAAGCATTATTTTCGGTGCCTCTGATGGCTTTGTCTACTGGGTTGACCCTGAGGATGGCACGTTGATAGAGAAGTTCGAAGTGGGCGCTCCCGTCTTTGGTGCAGTAGCCCCATACCTTAACGGATTCTTCGTCGCCGATTTCGGCGGAAACATCTACCGGTTCATCATGAAGGGGTATGGGGATTAAGGTTGTCTATCCCTCCCGTCCCCTTAAAGGGAAGTTTGGTTGTAGTGTGCATCAAATCCGAAACTCTACCAGATATGTGATGTGGAGAGATAAAAAAGAATTTTCTCATGACCTTAAACATATTTATACCGCCCCTAATATTGAGGCTGCTAAAGCTGCGTTGGATGACTTTAAGCAAAAGTGGGAATCAAAATATAAATATGCTGTTGATTCCTGGTTCAGAAACTGGGACGAACTAACAACTTTCCTTAGTTTCCCTGTTGAAATAAGAAAGATAATCTATACAACAAATATCATAGAAAACCTAAATTGGAAAATAAGAAAGTACACAAAAAATAAACTCTCTTTCCCTACTGATGATGCAGTGAAAAAAACTGTGTTCCTGGCTATTGGGGAAGTGACTAAAAAATGGACGCAGCCTATTAGAAACTGGGGTGTGATTTTAAACCAGTTTATGCTTATATTTGAAGATCGGATCCACACCCAATAGGATGAACCCGATATCTTATTTACACACTTTTTAGTATAGTGTCTATTAAAAGAAACCCATGCAGTGAAGCCCGCCTACTCGATTAGGCAATGTTATTATTCTCTGATTGTTAAATACATACTTGGACTGTTCTTTTCGTTTATTACCCACTTTGATTCAATTCCCCAACGATATAATCCAATTTGGTTTTTTTTATTTTTGAACAGAAAGTATGCGTCCGTCATTCTTTTATTAATTTTTATTGCACGGTCGGGGTTATTTCCTATTATGTCTAACCACTCGAGTGTAACACCAACTTTACCACTCAAAACAATGTTATATGATTCTAAATTAATTTCAACCCAACCGGATTCTTTTGTTACAGGAAATATGATATTCTCAGTTAATAATTCGTCTGTAACCAATGTATCTTTAATACTTCTAATATGTAATCTAAATATAGTCTTGTCAAATGATTGGCGTTTGAGTAAGATGTTTAAGTTTTTAACTTCCACAGGTTTACTTCCCAAATCTAATAATATGCCAATTTCATATCCCTTTCTTGTTCGTAGCCCACCCCAGCCACTCCAACCAGATGACCTGCTATAACTCGTTGCTCCAATTTTTCTTTCTTTTGTTGGTTCAATTATAATTTCAGCAAGTTCAATAGTTTTTTCATTGAGTTTAATTTCATTTTTATTATTTTTTAATTCTTTAACGGTAAATTCTTGAGGTTCATATCCTATCATTGAAATTCTGACAACTGATAATTCGTTAACTTTTGCTTTAAACCTAAAATATCCATTACTATCTGTAATTGTTCCGTAATTAGTATTAATGATTCCTATGCCAACATATTCTAATGGTTCATTTGTTTTTGAATCAATAATTCTACCTGTTATTATTTGTCCGGAAACTTTTACCTGAATTAATAAAATCACAAATATTAAAGTTATTTTCATTTGATTAATTTTCTGTTTTTTAATATTGCCTAACGGTTCAGTATAAGCGTAGTGCGGGTTTTTGAAGCACTTCACTTTTAACTTACACCGAATTATATTTATAGTTAAATTATTCATATTTAGCACTTAACCCCGCATTACGCTTATACAATGTGTGTGCCCAGCATGAGCTGATGCACCCACCCGGAAGCTTAGTATAAATTCTAAAAATACAAATTTATTCACATAAGGCAGAAGGGTTGGGTGACTAATTTTTCCAGAGGGTGACCAGTCCCGGA
>JALVJU010000545.1 GCA_027034005.1 Marinilabiliaceae bacterium | reverse complement strand
TTATTATGTAGAGAATGGTTACGTAGATATGGGTAAAAGTTTCACAAATCTGTCATATATTAAAACCTTTAAATTATATCTGTTTGACAGATACGGAAGTGATCTTTACAATGCTTTCCCTGCCGTAACTACAATCGAAAATTTATATATTTACGGAGAAGAGAAATATTCATATGGTTCAGGCAGATCTGAGAAGGTTGAGTGTGATGCAGATTTCAGCAACTCTTTTGCAAACCTTGAAACTATTGAGAAGAAATTTGATACCTATTCAGGATTATGGGGTAGCATTTCCGGGCTTAATGTTGTTAACATCGGACAATTAAATATCGGATCTGTAAAATATCTGGAGATGCCAGAACTTAAAGCACTTACAAACAGATATGGCAATAGCCTAAGAGCATATGCTGTTGGTTTGGATGTTGAATTCCCAAAACTTGATAGTGTTGCTTATAAACTGACTATTCAGACTATGGAAGAAGGAGGAGACATCTCAGTCAATATGCCTATGTTATCTAAGTGCCCTGAGGTTTATGTGAACTTTGGAAGCTATGCTCCAAACTCATTCAGTGCACCTCTTCCAATGCTTTCTGAATTGAACAAGCTGACTATTTATTACAAAAAAGCAGTTATTGATGCATCTGAGTTGTTAACCGGTCTGACTACCGTAAATACTTATGCTAAGCTGTACTATCTGTCAGGACAGACATTCTGTGGAATGAAAGATCTGTTACCGACACTTGCCGGACCTAAACTTTATCTTTATAAAGATGGAAGTTATACTCCTATCTCTGATGGTACTGACGAAGATGCTGAGATCGTTTTGCTGACATCAGGATGTTAATATAGCTATTATATTAATCTGTGTAATTAAATGAAACCCGCAACATATTCCTGTAAATTACCGGAAAGGTTGCGGGTTTTCCTTAACTTGTTGATAGAAAAAATACTAAAAAAGGTTAAAGCCTTCTTCTGTGCAATGATATAGTTCTGTTTTTATCTTGCACTGCGAATAAAAAGGTACCGGGACTTATCAAGAGATGTCTGAGTGGAGTTAAAGTAGTTTTGTCATATGACTTAAAAGATGTTTTCCACTTTATTCAATGGAACATTTTGTTTTTATTATCCGGATCTTTCGTTGATGTTTCTGAATGAATTTAGCTGGTTGCCCGGCTTCAGAACAAAACAAATATTTTAATTTTTAAAAATAGTAAAAAAGGATTCCCTTTTTGAATTATTAAATACAGATGCATGAAAAAGATATTTAAGGCAATTCTGCTTGCATTTGCAATGGTGATGCCAGCCATGGGTCAGACATTGCAGGTGTCGGGAGTAGTTACTGAAAGTAAGACTAAAGAGACTCTTCCCGGGGTGAATGTATTTGTTGAAGGTACAACAGCTGGTACCATAACAGATATCAATGGTAAATACAGTATTTCTGTAAGTGATGAGAATGCGGTGCTGGTGTTTTCTTTTGTTGGAATGGAAACAGTAAAAGAAAAGATCAACGGCCGTACAGTTATAAATGTGGAGATGTCGCCAACGACAGAAAGCTTAAAGGAAGTCATGGTTGTGGCTTATGGTGTGGCAACCAAGGAGGCATATACCGGAGCGGCCGATGTGGTGAATAAGGAGGTGATAGAAGATCGTCCCGTGACCTCATTTCAAAAGGCGCTGCAGGGAACCACCACAGGATTGCAGGTGACTACCAGTTCAGGGCAGCCGGGAGCAGGTTCCACAGTGCGTATCCGGGGTATCGGTTCTTTGAGTGCCAGCAGTGCACCTCTCTATGTGCTTGATGGAGTGCCTATGTCAGGTTCATTGTCCGATCTCAACCCTAACGATATCGAGAGCATTACTGTTCTGAAGGATGCTGCTGCTGCCTCTCTCTACGGATCACGTGCAGCCAACGGTGTTATCATTGTTACTACAAAGCAGGGCAAGAAAGGTACTACTCAGATATCTTTTTCAGCACAAACAGGCCTGTCATCCCTTGTTTCCAAAGGATACAGACTGATGAATTCTACTGAAATATACGAGCATAGCTGGCAAGGGCTTTACAACAGTGCTTTGCTTGACGGATACACTATCGATGAAGCTACTCAATATGCTCATGACAATGTTAAGGATGTTGTAGGTTTCAATCCTTTTGAGATTGATGACCCTCTTGATGATACAGGAACAGTTAAACCCGGAACAAAGGTTAAAACAAACACCGACTGGCGTGATGAAGTGTATCATCGCGGCCTCGTACAAGATTACAATCTTGGTGTTTCAGGAGGTTCCGAGAGTACAAAAGTATATTTCTCTCTTGCATATTTCGATGACAGCGGTACTACTTTAGGATCAAATTTTACAAGATATTCAGGCAAACTTAATGTGAGCCATAAGGTCAACAGTTTTCTTACCGCAGGTATGAACAATCAATTCTCATATTCCATCACTAATGCTCCCCCGGGAGGTTCAGGTTTTGCCAATCCGGTAAGATCGGCTGAAGTGATAAATGCTGCAACCCCTGTGTACAACGGCGACGGTACTTACAACTGGGAGAATACTGCTGTTTTCGACTTTAACCCGGTTGGACTTGCCGAGATGGATATATACCGTTACAAGACTGCATGGGGGCTGATAAACCCATGGCTTGAAATAAAGATTTTAAAAGACTTGTCTTTTAAAACCAATGCTGCTTTTGATTATTCCAATACCGATAACCTGAACTACTACAACCCCGAGCATGGTAACGGGGCAGGTGTTAACGGACGAAGTACAATGAGCCGTTCTATCAACATGTCATGGAATGTTTCAAACCTTTTCTTTTACAAAAAACAGTTTGGTGTATCGAATGTAGATGTGATAATTGGCCAGGAGTCGCATGGGGAGCAATATTCACCGCTTACTGCCGGTGTGACTGACTTCTCGATCCCCGGCCAGCCGGACCTTATCTGGGGAGCACAGCCGCAAGCGCCGTCAAGTTCTACTTCGGAGTGGAACATGATATCTTACCTCGGCCAGGCAAAATATTCATACGAAGGAAGGTATTATGCAAGTGCAAGTATTCGTGCTGACGGAAGTTCCCGCTTTGGTGCAAACAATAAGTATGGGGTTTTCTACTCAGTGGGTGCCAGTTGGGTCATGACTAAGGAAAGCTGGCTTTCGGACATTAACTGGCTGAATAACCTTAAGCTGAGAGCAAGTTACGGAACATCAGGAAATAACAATATCGGCAATTATGCATCTCTTGGGCTTTATGCCGGTGGTGCAAACTATGGCGGTTATCCCGGTATTACACCTGTTCAGTTGCCATATCCCGATCTGTCATGGGAAAAGATCACCAGTTTAAACGTTGGCGTTGAATTTAATATTTTCAAGAGATTGAGCGGTGATGCCGAATACTACAACAGAAAATCGGATGCCTTGCTATTCTCTCAGCTATTGTCGGCCGGCAAAGGATTTGGTTCAATAATGACTAACCTTGGTGCCATGGTGAACTCCGGATTTGAGGGAAGCTTGAACTATGATGCCGTAAAAACAAAAGACTGGGACTACTCACTCGGATTTAATATCTCACTTAACAGGAACGAGATCCTTGACCTTAATACCGATGAGATCAGGTCTGGTACAAAACTGCTTGAGCCGGGAGGAGATGTTTATCAGTTCTACCTCAGGGAGTGGGCCGGCGTAAATCCTGAAAATGGTAAGCCCATGTGGTTCACAAATTCACAATCGGATGATGATGAAAACAATGAAGAGCCGGATTCTGCGTACGATGATCCGCTTGGAAGCGGACGACTGGTTACAAGTGAATATGCCGATGCCGAAAGGGTACGCCTCGGTTCGGCCCTGCCAAAATTCTTTGGTGGATTTAATAACTTCCTTAGTTATAAAAACTTTGACCTGAGCTTTTATTTCTACTTCTCGGTAGGAGGCAAAGTGTACAACTACGACTATGCCACTAACATGCATGACGGGACTAATCCGGGATACAACCTTGCAGCTGATGCATTAAGGGCGTGGACTCCTAACAACAAATATACTGATGTCCCTCAATATGTGGCAAACAACCAGAATTACAGCAATCAGTTGTCTTCAAGGTTCCTGGAAGATGCTTCATATCTGAGACTGAAAAATATTTCACTCAGTTATAACCTTCCTGCATCATTGATCAACAGGGTAAAGATGAAGGCACTTAAAGTTTATGTTTCGGCTGAAAATATCTGGACTGTTACCGGATATCATGGCTTTGATCCTGAAGTTGCTATTAGCGGGACTACACACAACTCCATTCCCGGGGTTAAGGTCGTTTCGTTCGGTATAAAAGTAGATTTATAATTTTTAAGATTTAAAAGAGATGACAAAGCATATATTGAAAATTAGAGTTGTATTGATGTTGATGATAGCAGGTATGTTGACATCATGTGGTGATGACTTTTTAAATCCAAAACCTACAACCGCCCTTGAAGATGAAGATGTGTTCACATCGCTTACCAATGCAAAGGCAGCAATGGTTGGGGCATATGACCAGCTTAGCTCGTATTATTTCGACGGCCTTTATCTTCCCATTATGTCCGATCTTACGGGAGAAGACGTGATGCTGAACTCAACCAACAACTACAACTGGTTCGTTGCCGTCTATCAGCTGAATGTACTTCCGAACTATCAGTATGCATCAAACCCGTGGAGTTTGGGGTATAAGATCATTTACGATGCAAACAAGATAATCGAGGGCGCCCCAAAACTGCCCGATGCAACCGATGAAGAGATAAACCAGTTGGTAGCCGAAGCAAAGGTTATGAGGGCTTATGTTATGTTGAAGATGGTAGAGGTATTTGCCCCGGCTTATGCTGAAGATCCTGAAGCACCGGGAATACTCTTGGTCACAAGCCCAATGGAGTACGGTGCCCCCGATGTGGGAAGAACTCCTGTGAAAGATATCTATGTTCAGATAGTTTCCGACCTTTTGTATGCAGAAGATGTTCTTGGAACAGATAACGAGCCGGGTTTCTTTGGAAAGAGAGCGGCACAGGCGTTACTGGCAAGGGCTTATCTTGACATGCAGGATTGGGAGAATGCCAGGGATAAGGCCAAACTTGCCTACGAAGGCATGGAGCTTATGTCGGTGAACGATATGCTGGGCGGCTTTTACAGATCGAACAGCGAAACCATTTTTTCACTGGCATATACTCCTGAAGACAACAATATCTATCTGAGTATCCCGTCGTTCTATTGGCCGGTTAACGGTTACAGCTCGATACGTGCCAACGACAAGTTTGTAGAGCTTTATGCCGATAATGATTTCAGATCGTATCTTTTCACAAAGGTTCCCTCCATTGATCCTGATAATTACCTGATACTTAAATTTCAGCATAACCAATCGGTGGGTAATGCCGAGAGAATAAGTATCCGTGCATCGGAAATGTATCTGATAGAGGCCGAGTGTGAGGCAGAGCTTGGTAACGACAAGAATGCACAGGATGCCCTCTTTGCAATCCAGAAAAGGTCCATCCCCGGCGTTGGCAGACCTACAGAGACCGGTGAAGAGCTGATAAACAAGATCTTGCTTGAGCGTAGGAAAGAACTTTTCGGAGAAGGGTTCAGGTGGAATGACATTAAAAGAAGGAATTTGCCTCTCGTAAGGGAGGGGGATCATTGGGTGAAGTTGGATATCCAGCCGGGTTCTGACGATTACTACCGTCTTACATTCCCAATTCCGCAGCGTGAACTGGATGCTAACAAGGCACTCACTGAAAGCGATCAGAATAAAGGATATTAATATTTGTTTGGTTCCTGCAGATGGCATGATTTTTGGTAAAATGCCTGGATATGTCTGCGATTGTATGTTTTGGTTTATACGAACAAAATGATCTTTAAGGATTTAAAGTGATGAAAAAAGTACTTTTTGTAAGCATTCTCATCTTAGGGGTGATTTATGCATGTAACAAGGAAGATGAGGTGATCGATCTTCAACCCGATGCCGGAAACAGTTTTCTCAATGTCGAGAATGACGGCTATTTTGTAACACTAAATGCCTCCCCTGCGCCCGCAGGACAGACCGGAACATGGCGTTTGTACAATGGCGAGAACGGCAGGTTTGAAGATGTGCATGATCCGCATACCAAATTTTACGGTGAACCAGGAGAAACTTATCTGCTGGGATGGGAGCTTAGTGTTGGTGACCAATATAAAGCCACAACAATAAATGTTTCCTTCAAGCTGTTAAATCCGGTTCTGATAACCGAGGTGGGCGATACCATATCAGATAACATCTCTCTTGAGCTGAAAGCTGAGGCGGCAAAGTTCGGGGCTAAAGGTCACTGGGAGGTTATGGGAGGAAATAATGGCAAAATCGTTTCTCCTGACAGCTGTGTGACAGCTTTCATAGGCAACCCGCATGAACCTTACACAATAAGGTGGGTGTTAACCTATGGTTCTAAAGAAGCATCAAAGGAACTGTCATTTGTTACCGATAGTTTACGTGCCAATGCCGGAGATGACAATCTTGATATAACAACATTCTCGCCTGTTGAGGATGCTAAATATTACAATCTGGAAGGTTATCTTCCTGCCGGAGGTACAGGAGAATGGAATATCATAGGTGGAGACGGGGCAAAGGTATATATGGACGATGATCCTTATTCCGTTTTTGAAGGAAGGGCCGATACTGTTTACACCCTTACCTGGAAGGTTACTGTTGACCAGTATCAATCGGTCGATACCCTTAAGCTGCGTTTTAGGGGCAAATGGGGTATGTGGGTTGACCCGAGAGACAACCAGGCATACCGCTATGTCAGGTTAAGTAAGATGGAATGGATGTCGGATAATTTCAACTATGCTGCTCCCTGGTCCCAGTATGGCCGAAACTTTTATTACGGACAGACTGCCCGTGCAAATATAATTGACGGAAAACCTGTTGAGACAGAGGAGGAGCACAAATTCTATGGCCGCCTTTACAACTATTTCGGAGCCCATGATGCTGCACCGGAGGGCTGGAGACTACCTACCCGACAGGACTTTATGGACTTGCATGTGGCCTTGGGCGGAAAGTTCTATTTTTACGAAAAGGTGATTATTGGAGGAGAAACCGGTTTGGACATAAATTTTGCAGGTATGCTTTCGTACAGTAACGACCGACCTGAGTTGAGAGATAATTTCTATGAACAGGAAATAGCCGGTTATTATGTGACTGATTACCTGAGCCACGATTACAAAACAATATTTGTAAGGTACCACAAGGATGGTGGGTTCGGAGGTTTAGCAGTGTCCAGTTTCTATTCGTGTGGGTCAGTGAGATACGTGAGGGATATTAAATAAAATACGGAGAGCAATAAAATGAAAAAAATATTATTCTTTATATTGGCAGGGGTTTTCTTTTTGTTCGCAGATAACACGCATGCCCAGCAAAGTATTGATCCTTCATCGATAGATGTGGTTAAAGGAAAGATACGGATAAAACTAAACAGGGAAGACCTTCAGCAGGTAAACACAATCGCTTCGGTAAACAAATCAGGGAATGTGACGCTTGGGATAAAACCCATAGACAACCTTAATTCCGAACTGGGCATAACCCGTATGAAAAGGGTGTTCCCGTTTTCTGTTAAATTTGAAAAGAAGCACAGGAAGTACGGACTGCATTTATGGTACGAGCTTGAATTTGACGAGGGCCTGGATCCTAAGTCTATTGCCGACATGTATTCTGTCCTCGATGAGGTGGACATTGCTAAGCCATTGTACAAAAAAGTTTTGGTTGACGGATACACTGATTCTACAATAGTTGTTGAAGTAGATACTGCCCTTACTAAGGGTAAAAAGGTGAATTTCTCAAACCTCAAATCTGCCTTGGCGGGAGAGGATGATGAGATCGACTTTGATGATCCTATGCTTGAAAATCAATGGCACTATGAGAATGACGGAAAGGTAGGTACCAAAGGTGTGGATATTGACCTGTTCAACGCATGGACAAAAACAACAGGGAGCAAGGATATCATAGTATCGGTGGTTGACGGCGGTATAGATTATGATCATGAAGACTTGAAGGATAACATGTGGGTCAATGAGGCAGAATATAATGGAGAAGAAGGGGTTGACGACGACGGTAACGGATATATTGATGATATACACGGATATAATTTTGTTTTCGACGGAGCATTAACAGATTA
>JALVJU010000544.1 GCA_027034005.1 Marinilabiliaceae bacterium | reverse complement strand
TCTCAACCATTAGAGAATAAGCACAGTTCAAATTCTCCAATATTCATCGGATGGCTTCACTTAGCATCAAAGGAGTCATCCGATGAATTCCAACTAAACCAATTATTTTGTAAATTAGCCAATAAAACCCCTGACAAATGAAAAATTCTGCACTTGTTACCGCCATTGTTTTTTTACTGATATCTGTTTCCGGACTATCCCAAAACAACCATGACTGGGAAAACCCGCACATGATAGGAGAGAACAAAGAGCTGCCCCATGCCACATTCACCTCATATCCGGACGAGGGGTCAGCGTTATTGTTCAAGACCTCCCCTTTTGTAAAATCGCTGAACGGCAAATGGAAATTTCACTGGTCGCCAAAACCCGGGGAAAGACCTGCCGAATTTTACAAACAGGATTATGATGTTTCATCATGGGATGAGATAGTTGTTCCTGGCAACTGGCAAGTGCAGGGCTACGGCATTCCCATTTACACAAACATCACCTACCCGTTCAAAAAAGATCCGCCTTATGTAACACACACACCTCCGGAAAAATACACAAGTTACAAACTGCGCGATCCGGTCGGAAGTTATGTCATAGAGTTCACGGTTCCCGAGGACTGGAAAGACAAAGATGTCATCATTCATTTTGGCGGTGTAAAATCTGCCTTTTACCTGTGGATCAACGGCCAAAAGGTTGGGTACAGTCAGGGAAGTATGACACCCGCCGAATTCGACATCACACCATTTCTTCAAAAAGGCAGCAACCGGCTTGCAGTGGAAGTTTACCGCTGGTCGGACGGAAGTTACCTCGAAGACCAGGATATGTGGCGGCTCAGCGGGATCTACAGGGATGTCTTTCTCACGGCCAAAAACAAAGTTTACATCAGGGATTTTAAGGTTAGCACAAAACTAACCGACAACTATAAAAAAGCGGAGATAACACTGAATGTTGTCATTAAAAATTCTGCCACGAAACCTGTCAGAGGTTACAAGGTTGAAGCCACCTTGATATCTCCCGATGGTAAAAAACTGTGCATCGACGAAAAAGCCCAGTACATTTTGCCAAATGCAGACGGGTATGTCACACTCACGGCAAGAATAAACAACCCATCACTCTGGAGTGCAGAGCACCCCGACCTATACACCCTTGTACTTGCATTGGACGATAAAAAAGAAAACACTTTGGAATACATACCATGGAAATTTGGGATACGTGAGGTAAAGATCGACGGAGAAGTATTCAAGATCAACGGAAAGGCGGTTAAACTAAAAGGAGTAAACCGGCATGAGCATCATCCACGTATGGGAAGACATATCGATGAGACAACCATGCGCCGCGACATCGAACTGATGAAACAGGGAAATGTGAACACCGTACGTACCAGTCACTATCCCAACGACCCATACTGGTACCGGCTTTGCAATGAATACGGCATTTACGTGATGGATGAAGCAAACCAGGAATCCCACGGTTTCCGTATCGGCAACAAGATAATGGGCGATAACCCCGACTGGACACTTGCTCATGTCGACAGGGCCGTCTCTGTTGTCCAACGTGACAAGAACCACCCATGCGTTGTGCTGTGGTCACTCGGGAACGAAGGCGGCAAAGGCCGGAATTTCAGGGCAATGGCCGACACCGTAAGAAAACTGGATGACTCACGGCCTGTGTACAGCGACTCCGACAAGGGAGTATCCGACGTCTTTGATTTCTCTTATCCCACCCCACAGACATTGGAAAAAAAAGGTCAAGAGATAAAAGACCGTCCTGTTTTCATGAGGGAATATGCCCATGCCATGGGTAACTCCCTTGGCAACTTCAAAGAATTCTGGGATGTGATCTATGCCGATCCGGGTCTAATGGGTGGTTGCATCTGGGATTGGGTAGATCAGGGAATTGCAAAGAAGATAGACGGCTCACCCCTTTCCTATCCCTCCGATCCCCAAGATCTTAAAAAAGATAAAGATGAGTTCTGGGCTTTTGGCGGTGATTTTGGCGATTTCCCCAACGACAAGGAGTTTTGCATCAACGGCATCATTGGTCCGGACAGGGTACCTAACCCTCACTACCGGGAGATGCAGAAAGTGTATCAAAACATACGTTTCCAAAATGCAGGGATCAGCGATAATGAGTTCCGGCTGAAACTAACAAACCTGTACGACTTCACTCCAGCAAGTGATTTTGATTACACCTGGGAGATGCTATTCAACGGTGTGGAGGGAGCTTCCGGAACTTTCTCACCCGGAAATATCCTTCCGGGAGAATCGGGAGAAACAGTAATTCAACTTCCTGCTGACATGCCAAAAGATAAAGAGGCCGTTTTGAGGGTCTATGCAAAACTGAAACAAGACAAGCTATGGGCAAAGAAAGGGTTTACCGTTGCCGGGGAACAATTCGTCATCGAACCGTACCAATTCCCTGCTGAATTAAACAAGTCACAGGCTATGCCGTCAGTTAACGAAAAAGGCGCTGATATCGTTGTTTCAGGAAAAGATTTTACCGTTGACATCGACAAAAACAACGGGGCATTGAAAAGTTATAAAATCAATGGAACAGAGTACATCGTGCATCCCCTAGAACCCTACTTCTGGAAGGTGATGAACGACAATCAGGAGCGTAACAGGTATGCAGAACGTCTCGGCCCGTGGAAAGATGCGGCAGCAAAAAGAAAGGTTACGGATGTGAAGGTCAGTAAGGACACAAAAGAAAATCAGGTATCTGTCAGGTTCGAGATGACACTGCCTGTGGGAGATGTTGAATACGCATTAACATACAAGGTAAACGATAAGGGTGATATTTATGTCTTTGCCGATTACAAACCGTTATCGGGGAAAATCCCGCTCATA
>JALVJU010000543.1 GCA_027034005.1 Marinilabiliaceae bacterium | reverse complement strand
GGGCTTTTATCGCTGCACCAACAGATTGTACGGTAATAGTTACTTGAAACCGCCTTGGTACGATGGACGTATGCCGGGTGGTGTGGGGGGACAGCGGCGCGAGCCGCTTCCTACCCGATTAGCCCCGTCCGTGAGGGCGGGGCAAGGAATAACCAAAATCAAACGTGGTTGGCGGGATTTTTGATGCGCAGCATTCAAAAATCATGACAACCGCACCACGCGACTGATTGGGGAAAAGTGGATTTTGTCGTACACCCGGGGCTATAATCTAGAACTGATCATCCCGCACGATGAAAGATTATCCCAAACATTGTTAAAATATAATTAATGATCATGGCCGGTTTAAAAATCATTAAATGTTTTTTGTAGTTTTGTTAATTGAGTAAATGAACTTATTAGATAATATAATACAAATCAGAATTTAAATTCTTTTAAAGATGAAACAGTTAATTGTTGTTTTTTTGATGTTTTATGTTACGGCTTTCAGTCAGTCAAATGACGGTTGGGTGGAACTGTTTAACGGGAAAAATCTTAAAGGGTGGACACAGCTTAATGGCAAAGCCGAATATAAGGCTGAAAACGGTGAGATAGTGGGGACTACAGTGTTAAAGAGTCCGAATTCATTTCTTGCTACCAAAAAGAATTATGGTAATTTCATTCTCGAATATGAGGTGAAGATGGACAGGGGACTAAATTCCGGGGTGCAGATCAGGAGTGAAAGTAATAAAGAGTATAACAATGGCCGTGTACATGGTTATCAGGTTGAATTAGATGATTCAGAGCGTCGCTGGACAGCCGGGATTTATGACGAGGCACGCCGCGGATGGCTATACCCGCTGGAGTACAACCCGGAAGCTAAAAAACTATACAAGAATGGGGAGTGGAACAAGTTTCGTGTAGAAGCAGTGGGCGATAAGATACATACCTGGCTCAATGGAAAACCTGTTGCCCGTCTTGTTGACGATATGACCCTATCAGGGTTTATTGCCCTTCAGGTTCATGGAATAGGAAATAATACCCAGGAGGCCGGTAAATCCATTCGCTGGAAAAATATCAGGATCAAACCAAATGCCACAGAGAAAGATATGTTGCCAATGCCAATATACGTGCGTGAAGTAAGTTACCTGAACAATACTCTTACCGACTGGGAAAAGAAAAATGGATGGAGACTGCTGTGGGACGGAAAAACCACAAACGGATGGAGAGGAGCAAGACTTGTAGAATTTCCGAAAAAAGGATGGCATATCGAGGACGGACAGCTTGTAGTGGAAAAAGCCAAAGGAGAAGAGTCGGGAAACGGCGGTGATATTGTTACAACAGACACTTATGGGAACTTCATTCTTGAGGTTGATTTTATGATAACACCGGGAGCAAACAGCGGTATCAAATATTTTGTCGATCCTGAGATGAACAAAGGAACTGGATCGGCTATCGGTTGTGAATTCCAGATACTTGACGACAAACGTCACCCTGACGCTAAAAAAGGTGTTAACGGAAACCGCACCGTAGCCTCTCTGTACGATCTGATACCTGCAAATGGTAAGTTCTTTGACCCGACACATCAGGTCAAGCGGTTCAAGGGGGTTAACAGGTGGAACAGGGCCAGGATCGAAGTTCATGGAAATAAGGTATGTCACTTCCTGAATGGAGTGAAGGTTGTGGAATACGAACGTAACACACAGGAGTGGAAAGCCCTTGTTGATTACAGCAAATATAAAAAGTGGCCTGATTTCGGGAATGCAAGAGAGGGGCATATCCTCCTTCAAGACCATGGTGATGAGGTGCATTTCAGGAATGTGAAGATTAAAGTGTTATAGGGTTCTATGGTTTTATGGTTAAATGGCTGAAGGGTTATATGGTATATTCTTTCGAGTTTTAAACTTCTGGCCTCGGGCTTTTAAGAATGTAAGGTTAAATGCCTCATAACAGAAAACAAAATAATTGACAATAAAATGGAAAAAGATAATTCAAAGAACAGATCAAGAAGAGACTTTATTAAAAAGAGCACTTTGGGGGCTGCCGGACTGACTATTGGTGGAATGGGCTTTTCTGCAAAGAGTTATGCCCGGATAGTTGGAGCCAACGACCGTCTTGGAGTTGCCTTAATAGGCCTTGGCCGTCGTTACAGTGCATACCTTCCGCCTATTGGCATGAAGGAGAATAATATTGATCTGATGTACCTGTGCGATGTTATGGACAGTCAGCTTGAGAGGGCTTCTCAAAGAGTTAAGAAGCAGTTAGGCCTGAAGCCTAAACTGGAAAAAGATCAGATGAAACTGTTTGCCAATCCTGATGTCGATGCGGTTTTTATCGCCACTCCCGACCACTGGCATACACCGGCAGCAATTCTTGCTTTGCAGCAGGGTAAGCATGTGTATGTTGAAAAGCCCATCAGCCATAACCCATACGAGGGTGAGATGCTGATAGAAGCACAGAAAAAGTACGGTAAGGTGGTACAGATGGGCAACCAACAGCGTTCGTCACGTGAATCGCAGGAGGTGATAAAAGCGATACATGACGGTGCTATCGGTAAACCTTACCTTGCTGTTGCTTTTTATACCAATGCACGCGGTAGGACCCCCAATCAGGAGATACAGCCTTCGCCTAAAGGCCTGGACTGGGAGATGTGGCAGGGGCCGGCCATTCACCGTGAGTACACATTTAATACCTGGGACTACAACTGGCACTGGTACGGATGGAACTTTGGTACGGCCGAAACAGGCAACAATGCCACACATGAGCTTGATATAGCACGCTGGGCTTTGCAGGTGGAATATCCCGATGAAGTTTATGTGGAAGCAGATAAGAAACATTTCTTAGACGACGGTTGGGAGATGTATGATACCATGGAAGCTACTTTCAAGTATGGCGATGACAAAATAATTAAATGGGACGGAAAGAGCCGTAACGGTTACAATACCTACGGAGGAGGCCGTGGAACGATAATCTACGGAACGGAAGGTTCGGTATTCGTAAACAGAAGCCTTTACAAGCTGTTTGACAGAAAAGGGAAGTTAGTGAAGCAAAGCCAGGCAGGAACACAGGAGTCGGGGACAGCCCTTGGAGGCGGGGGAGACCTTTCCACAATGCATGTGACTAACTTTTTTGATACTATTCGCGGAAAAGCTGTAAAGCAAAGTTCGCCTGTGGACGAGGGGGTTAAGAGTACGCTTATGTGCCACCTTGCCAATATTGCTTACCGTACGGACTCTAAACTGAGACTGAATAATGTCAACGGCCATATCATGAACAACGACGACGCCATGAGGTTGTGGCGCCGTGATTATGAAAAGGGTTGGGAGCCTAAGATTTAAAACAAATAGTAATAGTCATCCGATGACTTCAAGTCATCGGATGACTGTACTTTTTATTCTTTCTTGATTTTGTACGTTTTTATTTTCCGGGCTTTTCGGTCAACTATCGCTACTACATAAATCCCGGTTGGAAAGCTGCTCAGGTTCAGCTTTATGTTGGATTTATTGTCGGGTTTGGCCAATATCTCCTTTCCGGTAACATCAAAGATGTGAACTTCGTATGCACCCCGGTTTGAGTAATCTATGTAAAGATCATCCATTACAGGATTTGGATAAACCCTTATTCCCGTCAGGGCTGAATAATCTTTCACTTTCAGTGCAATTTTTATATCAGGGCCGATAAAACCTTCTGAAATGTGAGTGTTTCCCTGTGTCTGTTCATGCATTGCTGTTTCGCCAATGGAAAAGACAATGCTCGTGTTGCCGTTGCTTGCCGATCCTCCACCCGGGGAGACGGAGGATTTCTTGATAGCTGTTTGTGGATAAGCAGTCATTACCAAGGCAAACAGGAGCAGTATTGAATATATTGATTTTCTCATGATCATTTTATTTTTTATAAACTACGAAATGGAATGAGCCGTCAACAGGGTTACCACTCAGGTTAAAGATCCTTACATAAAACTTATTGGCATCTGTGCTTCCTCCGAAACTGACATAATCAACCATGGCGATTGCAGGATTGTTGCTGTATTCAGCACTTGCAGTTACAACAAAATGATCATCATTGATGCTAACGTTGGTTAATGTAATCTCATAAATCCCGGTAGTGTTTTGGGGTTTTACAACACTAAATCCCGATGAAGACCTGTCTGATTGCAGTGCCCCGGTATACAAAACGAATCCGTATGCATAAGCCTTCATATCGGCATCACCGGAAACAC
Source organism: Marinilabiliaceae bacterium (assembly GCA_027034005.1). GTDB lineage: Bacteria > Bacteroidota > Bacteroidia > Bacteroidales > Marinilabiliaceae > JAADEM01. The sequence continues at coordinate 4,024 of JALVJU010000543.1, read as the reverse complement.
TACTCTTTAATTTTTTAGTTATCTTAACATCTCCATTAAAATATCCGGCATAGCTGCCGCTCTTTTCTACATTTGAAAATATTCCGTAATGCGTTCCTCCTGATGTGCTTGAGATTTCTATATATTCCCCGAATTTACTATATGAGCTGGTACCTTCTATACGTGTGAAGGTTCCATACGATTGTCCACTGCCATTTGTGATAGTATTAACTGTACCATAATGGGCACCTGTGCCTGAGTTGCTGATGATATTATTTGTCCCTATTATTTGATTGTTATTTGAACCGGAAATGTTGTTATCAACACCAAAAGTTGCCCCTGAACCATTGCCATATAAAATATTATGAACTCCATAATGCACTCCTGAACCTGAGTTCTGAATTATATTATAAACAGCAGTTTGGTCTCCGTTGCCTGTGCCAAGGAGCTGGTTATGAGTTGCTACATGGGGCCCATTCCCGTTATTGTTTATGTTGTTAGCTGTGCCATATTGCCCCATGTCATTAGTTGTCTGTATCTCATTGTATGTACCATATTGGACTCCTGTCCCGGTCCCTGAGAGCTTATTGTATGTGCCATAGTGCCTTCCAGAACCGTTGTTGTGCATATTGGTATAAACACCATATTGATAATTTGATGCATCTTGAAAGAAATCATTATAAACGCCATAATGAGAGCCTGTTCCTGTACCCCAAAGTTTATTGTAAGTGCCGTAATGTTTTCCTGAACCGTTTCCGCTCATGGTGTTGTAAGTGCCATATTGGTCAGCATCTTTGGTGTTGCTCACAAAATTGTAAGTGCCGTATTGTTCACCTGTCCCGTCGCCGGCCAGCAAGCTGTATTGACCGTAGTGTGTGCCGGAACCTGCGCCCGACAATTCAGCGTACGAGCCGTAATGTTTTCCTGAGCCGTCGCCAGATAACAGTGAGTAGTTCCCATAGTTTATTCCTGTGCCTGAAGAGCTTATTTCATTGTATGTTGAATAGATATTTCCGTTACCGGCACCCGTTAATCTATTTTGAGTCCCGTAATGAAAGCCATCCCCGTCACTATCAATGTATGTTGACAGGCCGAAAAGATTACCGTCATCACTGCCTCGAATCCCAAGTATGTGTCCGTAATATGCACCATAAGGGCCTGTATATATAGTAGTGTTCAACCCATAATAAGTTACATTATTATTTGAGGATATTTTTGTGCTTATATTTGCAGTGTTCCCGTCTTTGGTAAAATCCTTTCTAACATAAAGCTTAGCACTTTGGGTTTCATTCTCTGAAAAATTCCCCCCAATATAAATATTGCCTGTATGGTAGATCGTGTCGGTTATATTTGAGGGGAGTGCGTTTGACGTAGATGATTTGTAAAATGTGACGGGGGTGTTTGAGATCATATCATAACTTAAATTCTTCACATAAGTTGCACTGTCCGATTTGTTTGCATGGATGGCATAAGGAACAGTCAGGAACTGATTTGTGCCGTAATCAACAAAACCATTTCCCGTATCTATCTCAACTTTTAAATAATGGTCTCCATCTGTCCAGTCAATGGCGTCGAAATCTGACGAGGGGACCATTCCATTTCCAATAGCTGTGGATGCAATTCCGTTTTCGTCAGTGGTACAATGGTTTTCTTCACTGTAAACAGTTGTGCTGTTGCTGATGATTGTAAAACGAATGGTGACATTTTTGTTTGCAAGGGGAGTTCCGTTTTCGGTAATTAAAACTTTGTAGCCTATTGGATTGTATGCCTGGGCATGCAAAAAAAGTACTGAAAAGAGAATAACTGAAAGTAAAAATAAATTTTTCATGATATTAAGATTTTAGAATTAAAAATTATATCTAACACGATTTGGATAATGGCAAAAGATTCTTGATAACTTAAATAATCTTTTATAGTTTAATATTGGTAGCTTTACGAAGAATTAAGGTAGTTATCGACTACAGAGCAACATATGGGGGACGTATTTACATTATAATCCCATAACTCACCGGAGGATATCTTCTGAGTTATATTTGGGAATAATAAAGAGAGATTATGTATAAAAGAAGAAAACATTTTATCATATTTACATATGCAATTTAATAAATATATGTTAAAGGAGTTTAAAATTTACATGATTACTATTTTACGTTGATAAATAACTAAAAAGCTTACATTAAATTAAATTATCACAAATCTTAAGTGATAGATTTTGGAGTTAAATAATGCTCACTAATTGTTAAAATACACGAAACATTTTGTTGTACTTTTGTACATTAAGTTATCAGGTTCAAATTTAGTAGGTATCATGTCCGGGAAAAAAATAGTTTATTCCGTTATAGCCATTGTAATTACAGGTGTTCTGGCATTTTTTATATATAAATTAATGACCATTACTACGCTTAAAACAGGGAATTTTGAGACAGCCGTAGTGGACCGTGGGACAGTTATGGATTATATACCAGCCAAAGGCGTTGTTCAGCCAGGCAGTGAGGTGTTGTTGTTATGTCCTGAAGCTTCTGTTATCAAAGATATCGTTAAAGAGCCCGGCAGTCATGTCAAGCCGGGAGAGCCGATTGTCATACTTGATCCCAAATCCATACAAACACAGATCGATAATCTTAAGGATCAGATTGAGGTCATGCACAACAATCTCCAAAAAAATATTTTGAATGCCAGAAGCACTAAGATCGATCTTGAATATAATGTAGAAGTGAAAAAACTTAAAATCGCTTCGCTGAAAGCTAAACTTGCAGATCAGGAACAATTGCTCGAAGTTGGAGGTATTTCTCCGTCAAAAGTGGATGAGACAAAGCAGGTACTGGCATTGGCAGAGAAAGATCTTCAGACAGTACAGGAGAAGAACTCGATAAAACTGGAGCAGTTAAAGGCTGACCAGGAAGGGTTGAAACTTCAGATCAGCATAAAGGAGAAAGAACTGGCCGAGAAAGAGGAGTTGCTTAAAAAAATGATCGTTCGTGCACCTTCGGCAGGGATTATTCTACAAATTAACGGGAAAAAGGGCGAAAGGGTAAGTAAACATACATTGCTTGTTAAAATGTCCGATTTGTCGGCATTTAAGATCGAAGGTTCAATAGACGATAAGCTTGCAAGGGAGATAAAGACAGGAACAAAAGTGTATGCCATCATAGATAATGAAAAGCTTGCTGGCCAGATTGGCAATATCAGTCCGGAAGTAGTAAATAACCGCATTGAGTTCGATATTTTTCTCGAAAAAAACAATGATAATAAATTACTGCCTAACATGAGTGTTGACATGAAGGTGGTTAAGGCAGAAAAAGACAGTGTGCCGAGAGTCAAGAACGGTCCTGCTCTAAACAAGGTGACTAAAGAGTTTGATGTCTACGTAGTGAAATCGAGGATGGCTAAAAAAACAAGGATAGTGACCGGCCTTCAAGGAAAGGATTACACCGAGATCATTTCAGGAGTTAAAGAGGGAGATAAGATAATTATTTCGGAAATACCGGTATACAGGGATATTGATGAAATAGTGATACAATAAAAATCAGCGGGAAGCTATGAAAAAAAAGAGGATATTTTTATTGTTAAGCATTTTCTTATTCAGTGGTGCAGGAGGCTTTTCTCAGGGAATTCAGAAGGGCCGGAAAAAAAAGATCAAGCTGACATTGGCCAATGTAATAGAGCTGGCGAGAACGCAGTCGTCATCGGTGAAGTATGTACAGAACAGAAATGTTAACTACTACTGGCGATGGAAGAATTTCAGGACATCGTTCATGCCGCAACTGATACTTTCCGGCACACTGCCTGATTTCCGGCAAACAACCACTCCGGTCACACAGCCTGACGGAAGTGTGGAGTTCCGCAACATCAGCCAGCTAAAAGCGGCCTCAACACTGGCCCTTTCTCAGTTAATTCCTCAGACGGGTACATCTATCTATGCTGCCACTTCTTTGTACGGCATACAGGATTATAATAACAACTCTTTGAGTTTCTCGGGACAGCCTTTTTCCATAGGTTTTGCACAACCTATATTTGCATATAACTGGGCAAAATGGGCAAAAAA
>JALVJU010000542.1 GCA_027034005.1 Marinilabiliaceae bacterium | reverse complement strand
TTTTGGCTAAACCGGTGAACCCGGACTTCTCCCCTTGCATCTTGATATCTGACAAAAAACACATAATCGATCCCGTACTTTCCCCTTAAAATGTAATAAAACACCTGATATCGGGAATCATCAGTTCCGGCGGTTTTAACAGGTTTTAAAAACTCAAGCTGCTCTTTTGCATTCAAAAGCAAAGAAGAAAAATCCTCATTGAACAGTGCAAGTTGATATTTCTGCTCATTTTTATCACTTAGTGAAAGAATATCTGCCAGCCTTTTAGATAAGTCATTTTGCTTTTGCGCATTCAGTATAGTGACAGCAAAAAACATCATCAAAAAAAACAAAATGCCGAACCTCAATTTAGAACCCTGATATTTAAACATAAACCGTTTCTCTTATTTTCAACAAATTTACAAAAAACATTGTAGGATAAGTTGGGTGTACGACAAAATCCACGAAATAACAATAGGTATTAAAAAAGCAATATTATTGTACCGTTTTCACAAACTACTTCTTGATGTATTTGAACCACATAAGGCAAAACAAAAGCAGAAAGTCCCTATCCATAACTAAACAAAGCCCCATGGGGGCGTAACATTGGTAACCCCGTCCGCAAGGGCAGGGATAGGAATCATGAAGATCAAACGAAACGTGGTTGGCGGGATTTTTGACGCGAAGCATTCAAAAATCATGACAACCGCAACACACGACTGATTGGGGAAAAGTGAATTTTGTCGTACACCCGATAAGTTTATCGGGTGCCGGAATTCAGATCATATCATAAAATTCAATATTTTTGCCGGCACAAAACAAAGAAACCATGGATTTGAAAGATAAGTTCAAAAAGCATTTCGGATGGAAAGCACTCATAGGGGTTGTCATAGGAGGTACGGCAGGATATCTTTACTACCATTTTGTGGGATGTACGACAGGCAGCTGCCCCATCACCTCAAATCCCTGGTCTAGCATCTTTTACGGGACCATTCTCGGCCTGATATGGACAATAAAATGAAGTTGGCCTATAACATTGAAGCCTTACATCATTAAAGCATTACATCATTCCATCATTCTTTAGTGTCTTACTCCTCAAACATAACAAAACTCTACCTGATAAAGATCGCCAAATGGTTCATGCTGACCATGCCGATCCTGTTCATATTTTACAGCGACCTGGGGCTGTCGGAGCTGGAGATGTTCCAGCTGAAGGCCTTTTACAGCATCTCCATCGTGATATTCGAAATTCCGTCGGGTTATGTTGCTGATGTCATCGGACGTAAAAAGACACTTATCTTCGGAAGCGTCCTCGGAACTGCCGGTTTTGCCATCTACTCCTTTTTTTCAGGTTACTGGGCTTTTATGGCAGCAGAGATAATTCTCGGGCTGGGACAAAGTTTCATCTCGGGAGCTGATTCTGCCATGCTGTACGACAGCCTGAAAGCCGACAACAGGCAGAGCGAATACGTGAAATTCGAAGGCAGGAATTTTTCGGTAGGGAATTTCTCGGAGGCCATTGCCGGATTTTTGGGCGGTGCCCTTGCCGAGATAAGTTTACGCCTTCCTTTCTACTTTCAGACAGGCATTGCATTCATTGCCGTACCGGCAGCCATCATGCTGATAGAACCGCCCATTGGCCGGAAAAGAAAGAACACCGGTTTTGTTGACATCCTGAAGATCGTCCATTATGCCATTTTTAAGAACAGCTCTTTGAGATGGAACCTGCTCTACTCCTCCATCATCGGTTCCGCAACCCTGACCATGGCATGGATCTACCCTCTTTACCTGAAAAACCTTGATTTTAGTGAGATACAGGTGGGAACGACCAGCACCTTCCTAAACCTTATTGTAGGCATGACAACACTGTTTGCATACAGGATAGAGCGCCGGCTAAGGCCTAAATCAACAGTCTGGTTCACCACCTTACTTATCACAGGAGGATTTGTGGCTGTCGGCTTCATACATTCCGCAATGGCGCTTGCCGTTCTTGCCATGTTCTACTTTGCACGCGGCATAGCCACTCCTGTACTGAAAGATTACATAAACCGCATCACAACTTCCGACATGCGGGCAACAGTGCTCTCTATCCGCAGTCTCATCATCCGCACTCTTTTTGCCGTCATCGGCCCCCTTTTCGGTTACATGACCGACCGGCTCTCACTGAACCAGGCATTTATCATCATCGGCCTTGTCTTTATGGTTGTTACGGGGTCAAGTATTTTTCTTTTCCTCAGGTCGTTGGAAAAACAACAGGAATAATTTCTTCATCACCCAATTAAAAACAACGTAAAATTATATCATAATCAAATTTCAGCCTTTTTTGCGATATTTTTGATTATAATATAATTTTCTCACTTTTTATAGTTATATTTGAATATAATCAAAAAATTAACACAAATGACAAGCCAAATATTAGACTCGTTAAAAAAGATAAACTACTGGTATGGTACACCTTCCTACAATCTCGGATTAATAAGAAACAGGTATTGTGATTCGATATGGCAAAGCATTGACAACAAACTCATTAAAGTTATCATCGGCCAAAGAAGAAGCGGAAAAAGTTACATAGTCCGGCAACTTATCCACAAACTTGTTTCCGAGCGAAAAATAAAAGGTAAAAACATTTTTTACCTGAATATGGAGATGTTTGAATTTGAAAGCATTAAGAATGCCCGGGAATTATCAAACCTGATATCCGAATATGAAGATACATTTCAACCATCAGGAAAAATTTACATATTCATTGATGAAATACAAAATATTGTGAACTGGGAAAAGCTGGTAGTTTCTTTGGCACAACACCCGGTAAAAGATTATGAGATTTTCATAACAGGATCCAATTCCAAATTATTGTCAGGAGAATTGGCCACTCTCCTGTCAGGAAGGTATTTGTTAACTGAAATATTTCCATTCTCATATTCTGAGTTTTTAGAGTTCAAGAAACTGAAAAACACAAAGAGCAATTTCATAAAATACATAAATTCCTCGGGGATGCCCGAAATTTACAACCTTAACAATGAGGAAACCCGGACTCATTATTTTCAGTCGTTGAAAAACACCATTTTGTTAAAAGATATAATGTACCGTCACAAAATACGTGATTATGTACTTCTCGAAGATATTTATCTTTTTCTCATTCACAATGTCGGTAACATGACTTCCATAACTTCGATCATAAAATATTTTAAGAGCAAAAACAGAAGAACGGATTATGTTACCATTTCCCAGTATATCTCTTACATGAAAGAAGCGTTCATCATCCATGAAGCTCCAAGATTTTTTATCAAAAATAAAGAGGTGCTTTCAGGAGAAAGAAAATATTTTTTGAATGATATGGGCTTCAGGAACTACCTTTTTCCTTACCTGATAAAAGATATCAATGCAGTACTGGAAAACATAGTTTACCTGCATCTACGAATGGCAGGATATAATTTGATGATTGGGTACGGAAACAATTTTGAAGTCGATTTTGTTGCAGAAAAACAAAAGGACAAACAGTATGTACAGGTAACTTACCTTATGCCGGAACAGGAAACTGTAAAAAGAGAATTCGGTGCTTTGGAAAAGATCAAAGACAATCTGCCTAAATTGGTTGTTTCCATGGATGACCTGCTGATCCCAAACGAAAATGGGATCAAGCATGAGCATATCTGGGATTTCATTTATAATCTGTCAAAAACAAGATAACCATATTCTGCATCTGAATTGGACAGAAAAAAGTCGTAACTTAAACCTTGAATTAAACCTGAAAAACATAAATACATGAACCGGGAAACACCATTGATACCGGAAATGCTCACGGGGCTGTACACTGACCTTTACGAGCTGACGATGATACAGGGATATTTTTTTGAAGGGAAAAAAGAGGACACTGCTGTGTTCGATTATTTTTTCCGTACAAATCCTTTCGGTGGCGGATATGTGATATATGCCGGACTGGAAAATGTCCTTCATCTTTTGAAGAATTTTAAGTTCCCCCAAAAAGCGCTTGACTTTCTTGCATCACAAGGATTCAGGGAGGAGTTCCTGAAGTATCTGCAGGATTTCAGTTTTAGGGGAGAAATTCACTCCGCGCATGAAGGTGAAGTGATTTTCCCCAATGAACCTGTTTTACGCCTCGAAGGCAACCTGATGGAGACACAGGTTATTGAAACCCTTGTACTGAACATCCTCAACTTCGAATCACTTATTGCCACCAAGGCATCACGCATACGCGAAGCGGCAGGCAAAGACACCATGATCGCCGACTTCGGGATGAGACGTGCCCACAGCATAGCTTCGATGCAGGCCGCACGGGCTTCTATCATCGGCGGGTTCAACAGCACCTCGAACGTTGCTGCAGCATGTATGTACGGATTAAGCACCACAGGTACAATGGCACACTCATGGGTAATGAGTTTCGGGGATGAGCTTACTGCGTTCAGAAAATATGCAGACCTCTATCCCGACAAATGTGTATTTCTTGTTGATACCTACAACACCCTTGAATCTGGGGTACCAAACGCCATAATAGTTGCAAAAGAGCTTGAAACAAAAGGCAAGAAACTACTCGGTATTCGGCTCGACTCCGGCGACCTTGCCTACATTAGCAAAAAAGCCCGAAAAATGCTTGATGATGCAGGACTGGAGTACGTTCAGATAGTGGCCTCGAACCAGCTTGATGAAATACTGATACGCAGTCTGGAAGAGCAAGGCGCCAGGATCGACATCTTCGGAGTGGGTACAAAACTGGTTACCGGATATCCCGATGCGGCCCTTGACGGGGTTTACAAGATATCGGAAAACAATAGCCGCCCGGTGATGAAAATATCAGAGAATATTCAGAAGATGACACTCCCGGGGAAAAAGAACATCCTGCGTTACACCAATGACGAAGGTAAATCTGCAGGTGATGCCATCATTCTTGAGGATGAGACAGCCAGGATCAATGAGTTCCATCATCCGCTTTTCCCCGAAAAGAAAAAGAACGTAAAAGATATGAGCTTTGAACGCCTGCTAACCCCTGTCATGGAAGATGGAGAGATCAAAATCCCTATCGTTCCCGTTCATGAGATAGCAGATTACACAAAACAAAGATTATCTAAACTTGATGACAGCCACAAAAGGTTCGAGAACCCGCATGTGTACAAAGTGGGCATTAGTGAAAAGCTGATGAATTTGAGGGACAGGGTGAGAGACGAGATATTGAAATGAAAAAAATTGCCGGCCCCCTCTGACTCCCCCTGAGGGGGAGGATCTTGATATATCACACTCTAAACCACATTGAAACAACAAGATAAGTTATCAAACACAACAACAATAAATAAACTTAACATCTGAAAACATAACAACCATGAACACACAAGGTAAAGACCTCAAAACTTCCATAAGCCAACTAACAAATGATAAGAATCTGGCTTCTGCCGCACTCATGATCATCGATGTGCAGAACGACTTCTGCCCCGGCGGGGCGTTGCCTGTTCCCGAGGGCAATAAGGTCGTACCTGTTATCAACAGTATGATGGATAAATTCAACTTTATCGTTGCAACCCGCGACTGGCACCCGGAACAGACTGTCCATTTCGACAAGTGGCCGGTTCACTGCGTAAGGAAAACCCGGGGGGCCGCATTTCACCCTGACCTCGACCAAACGAAAATTGACAAAGTGATATCCAAAGGTACCGGGAATAAGGATGACGGCTATTCTGCTTTTGAAACAGAAGAGCTTGACCTGTCAGCCTTCCTCAAAGAAAAAGGCATCGGCACGCTTTACTTTACCGGCCTGGCCACCGAATACTGTGTAAAGGCATCAGCGCTCGATGCAGCAAAGAACGGATTTAAAACCTATGTTATCCTTGATGCGATACGCGGCATAGATGTCAATCCGGGGGATATCGAAAAGGCGATGAAAGAGATGAGCGATACTGGGATAGAATTCATAAAAGCAGGCAGTCCTTAGTCAGCAGTAGGCAGTCCACCAGGATAACACGGCAAAACTTCTGCAGAGAAAAAAGCCGGCACCTCCGGCCCAAACAAAAAACTGACCTTCCCGTCAATCTTATTTTTTCAAAAAGGCCGCGAAACATCCGCGGCCTTTTCTGTCTTTATTTTGAAACAGGTTTTAATATCAACCTGAAGCTATAGTTCTTAGGAGGAATGGAGTAATTGGCATGAGGCCTGGCGCCCCACGAGTTATCACCGCCTACTCCCATCATCTTGTGATCGATACAGAAATAAGTCTCTGCCTTAGGAGTTATGTCCACAGGATGCATAGTACCACGTTTTTCAAATGTCAGGTCTTCAGGTGAGAAGTGCAGGGCAGAAAAACCAATAGGCTCATTACCTCCCCTGACCAGCCAGCCGTCACCTTCTGCATTTGTAACAGAAACCCATTTAACATCCGACCTGTAGCCCGTTCCCTGAACACTCGGGTAAGGATAGAACATGTCAGTGGCAGTGCTTTGGTAAAGGTCCACAAAAGCAGTGGTGTTCCTGTCAATGTAGTTTTCCCACGGTCCGCGTCCATACCAGGTAACATTCTCATACCCTTTTGGCAGTACCATAATCATACCAAGGCGTGGTATCATCGGCGCTTTCTTGTCACCAATCCTGAAGTCATAATCCAAAACAACATCGCCCGAACCGAACAATGTATATGTGATCGAGAGTTTGCTTTCAGTTCCGGGAAGTACAAAACGGTAGTTTACGATAACCTCACCGTTACCTACCTTGGTGATCTTATAACCTTCAAGTTTTCTTTCATCACCTGCATGCCTCCACACAGCAAGGCGCCTGTCCATGCGATATCCGTAGTCATTATCGATCGGAGCCCTCCAGAAGTTAGGTACGATTCCCGACAGCAGAAGATCTTTGTCGTGATATTTGTACGCTGCAAGTTCTCCTTTCACATTGTCGAATGTCGCAACAAAACCATCACTGGCAACCACAACCTGTGTGTCCGATGATTTAACCTCAAGAGCACCTCCTTTATCAACAGTTATTATGTTTTCTTTTCCGTTGAACAACTTAAACTGTTCAGTTGCAAGCACGGTGTTTGCAGGCACAATGCCCCAGTCGTTCTTTGTTGAAACATAGAAATTTATGTAGTAATCTTTACCTTCTTCTTTGTTAAGCTCATTTAGGTTTAGAGGCACAATGCCGCTTTCGTCCGGAGCTATCCCATTAGGCATGTCTGCTTCTCCCGTTAGAACTGATATCCCGTTTGCTTTAACTTCCCATTTTATTTTGAAGTTATCAAGATTTATAAAGAAATATCCGTTTTTCAGTCGAACGAGGTTGTTCTCAAAATCAACAGATTCTATTTTTATGTTCTGGTAAACTTTTTTCACTTCATGCAATGAGGGGTGAGGAGTCCTGTCGGCATTGACAAGTCCGTTCAGGCAGAAATTACCGTCACTTGGGGTTCCTTCAGGCCCGAAGTCTCCGCCAAAAGCCCAGTACTTACGGCCGTCGTCAGTGTACTTAACAATGCCCTGATCGACCCAGTCCCAGATAAAACCGCCCTGCAGGTTGTCGTAAGTCTCTATCACATCCCAGTAATCCTGCAGGTTGCCGACGCTGTTTCCCATGGCGTGGGCATACTCGCACTGGATGTATGGACGGCGCTGAACAGTGCGGCCATACTGAACCATGTGATCGATGGGTGCATACATCGGACAAACAACATCTGTGTGATCTGATGTACCGGCACGTTCGTACTGAACAGGCCGTGTGTCGTCATGTGCCTTGATCCAGTTATAGGTAGCCACAAAGTTGGGGCCGTCACCGGCTTCGTTACCCAGCGACCAGACAACTACCGATGGATGGTTCTTGTCCCTCTCTACCATTCTCTTTGTACGCTCAATGTGGGCTGCCTTCCACGTAGTGTCTTTGGCAAGCGATTCGGGGCCGTATCCCATACCGTGCGATTCGATATTGGCTTCATCTACGAGATAGATACCGTATTTGTCACACAACCGGTACCAAACAGGATCGTTAGGATAGTGACTTGTACGCACTGCATTGATGTTGTTCTCTTTCATCAATTTGATGTCCTGCAGCATAGACTCTTCCGACACCACATGCCCTGTCATCTCATCATGCTCATGACGGTCAACACCTTTGAAAAGCACCGGTTTCCCGTTTACAAGTATCTGCCCTCCTATTATCTCTACTTTCCTGAATCCGATCTGTGATGACGTGGATTCAATGGTCCTGCCTTTTTTATCTTTTAAAGTTATGACCAATGTGTAAAGGTTCGGTTCTTCTGCTGACCA
>JALVJU010000541.1 GCA_027034005.1 Marinilabiliaceae bacterium | reverse complement strand
TCCGTTTTCTGCGTATGTCAGCTCAGTAATTTCACTAACCTGCTTGAAAAACTTTCGACGGAATACGAACCGGAGGTCATCTTCCTGGAATCATCGGGACTGGCCGACCCCGTGAGCGTGGCACAGATACTTAATGCATACGGCATAAAGGACAAGGTCATTCTGCGGAGCATCGTTACCATGATAGATGCCGTGAATTTCCCCGATACTTTCAGGATAATGCCACGCTTCAAACATCAGGTGCTAGTGGCCGATAAACTTGTGGTGAACAAAACGGACATTGCAGGAGAAAACTATGAGGAAGATGTGCTGAAAGTGTTGAAACAATGGAACCCGTACGCGGATATCACCGAGACCGCATTTGGCAGGATCGATTTCAACGAGCTGATGAACAACGGCACTCCCCTGACAGACAAACAGGAGTTCCTGAAGATGAAAGCAGGGAATAAACCTGATAACGGGCTGTCAGTGCTCAGGATGCATGACAAACCGACGAAAGAAGGTCTTAAAGAGTTCATTGAAGAGATACTGCCTACGAGCCAGAGGATCAAAGGATTTGTCAATACCGCCGAAGGTGAGACCATTGCAGTACAGGCAACTTACGGTAGGTATGAGACGGAACCCATAGAGAAGTATGACGGAAGAAGCGAGCTGATAATTTTCAATGACGAATATTCCCCGGGAGATCTGCATAAGTTGTTCAAATCAAAAGCATCTGTCAATGCCTGATATCTTTAAAGAACATATTCCGGTCAGTCAGCTTGGCGTCACTCCCTACGATATCATCGGATACATCTCGCCCGGAGATATCGCCAACAAGGAATACTTCACAGATATTGCCCGAACAGAGCTGGAAAAGATAAAAGACGAATATGTCCTTGCTGGATACGTCATCGCCCCCGCCGCTCTTGAACCTCCGTTCCTGACAATAGGGAATACGACTTTCAGTGTGGGCAGTGATGTATCGTTGATGCTTCGATCGGTCGAAAAAACTATCGTCTTTGCCTGCACAGTGAGCAGGGAACTTAACGAAAAACTCGAACAACAAAGTTTTAACGAAAACTATCTGGATGCCTATCTGATGGACATTATCGGCACGGTTGTGATAGGGAAAGCTGTGGAAAGGATACATGAAAAGATAAAAAAAGAGTTTAGCTCACATAAGGTCACAAACACTATCAGCCCGGGAAACTGCGGCTGGCCTGTTGAAGAGCAAAAGAAACTGATAGGTCTCCTGCCCGGCGGCTTCCTGAACATTACCCTGAACGACTCGGGCATGATGCATCCTGTAAAGTCACTGACAGGCATCATCGGCACTGGCCCTGATGTGAAATTTATGCAGACGGAGTGCAGGTACTGCAGGAGCCGTAACTGCACGTACCGGAAAGAGGAGTATGCCGGAACCTGAAAACAAAAGAGAAAGATGATAAATATCAAACTACATAAAAACGGCTCTGTAAGCACAGAACAGGCAGAAAAAGGAGAAAACCTGCTAAAGGTGATACAGAGGTCGGGTGTCGATTTTTACGCTCCCTGCGGAGGGAACGGGACATGCGGGAAATGCCGGGTGAACATCCTCAACGAGGGTGTGGTGACCTCGTGCCTCTACCCTGTACAAAAAGATATTGAAGTCGTACTGCCTGACGACAGGGAGATGAAGGTACTCTCCTCCCAGTACGATTTCTCAAAAGAGATTGAACTGAACCCCGGAAATGCGGCATCGCTGTCCGACACGCCTGTCGGGGTCGCCGTAGATATCGGGACCACAACCATGGTCTTTTACTTCACCGACCTGAAGACAGGCGGCATTACCGATATCCGGTCGAATGTGAACCCGCAGGTAAAATACGGCGCCGATGTTATCTCGCGCATCAACTACAGTGCCGAAACCGAAGGAGGTGTCGAAGAGCTTCAAAAACTGCTCACGGACAACATCAATTTCGTGGTGGACAGGTTCTGCAAAAAACAAGGATACAAAACAAGTGACATAGTACGGTTGAGTATTGTGGGCAACACCGTGATGCTACACACCCTGCTTGGTATAAACGCTTTGCCCATCGCCCATGCTCCTTTCACGCCTGTTTTTACCGACACAAAAATTCTAGGACCGGACGAACTCGGAATCGACATCAACAAGGAAGCAAAGATCATCCTTGCCCCTTCCCTGAGCGGATATGTGGGCGGAGACATCATTGCCGGCCTGGCATCCGTTAACAATGATTTTTTCAAAAAACAGTTCCTTTTCGTTGACATAGGCACCAACGGCGAGATAGTGCTTGTTACCAAAGAGAAGATACTGGCATGTGCCACTGCTGCAGGCCCTGCTTTCGAAGGCGCCAATATCTCGTGCGGAATTAGTGCCGTGCGGGGGGCCGTATCTTCGTTTAAGGACGGAAAGCCCAAAACCATAGGCGATGCCGGTGCCACGGGAGTTTGCGGTTCGGGCCTTATCGACATAGTCGCTTTTATGCTCAACGAAGGCATCCTTTCGCCTGACGGGAATATCGAAGAGGATTTCAGGATACCGGGCATTAAAAACGATATCAGGATCACACAGCAGGATATCAGGGAAGTGCAGCTTGCCAAGAGCACCATTGCAGCCGGGATAAACCGTTTGCTTGCTACGGCGGGAATATCTGTCGGTGACCTTGACAACATCCTGCTTGCCGGCGGATTTGGGAACTATATCGATATCAAAAGCGCCATACGCATCGGACTGCTGCCGGACGTTGACCCGGGAAAATATATACAGATGGGCAATACGGCAGGCAACGGCGCTGCCCTTGCGCTCAGGTCTGACGATTTTATCCCGGAGATGGAGAACCTGAAAAAAAGAATCGAATACATCGA
>JALVJU010000540.1 GCA_027034005.1 Marinilabiliaceae bacterium | reverse complement strand
CCCTCCAGAACGCTGTCAAGCCTGGGATTGGGCTTAATTCCGCTAAGTTCCCAAAATTCCGCACCTGCTTTTTTCAACAGCTCAACAACGTTATCATACAAACCTGTCTTTTTAATGCTCCCTGTACCATACGCAAACAGTACTTTTTTATACTGCCCCAGTTCACCGGCCAGTTCGTTGACCTTGTTTTTCCCGAACAGTATCTTTGTAGTAGCATGAAAATTGAAGTTCCTCATAACGATAGAATTTTATTTGTGTATAAAAATAAAAAAAGGCAGCCATTAAGCCGTCTTTTTCTAACAAAAATATTTTTAATGTTCCAGATATACCTATGGATCGACACTATCATTTAACCCGTTCGGCATCTTCTCCTGCGTAAAAACCGAACAGACTTGCATTTTTCAGAATGAAACGTATCCTGAACAACCTGCTTTCGGGAAGCTCACTGTTTTTCTTCCATTTCACGACCTGCAAAATGTTATCGTCCTGAACCGGAATACACTCTCCGGCTTTGTACCCTGGAATTACATTCCCGCTAACATCCAGGAGTTCTGCAATTATGTATCCATTCTCAGCGTCGGCATTAACCAGCAGAGGGCCAGCGGCATTTTTTATGGTATATGTGGTAACGGATGCTTTTTTGCTTTCTTTTGCATCCAGTGACACAAACCTGTTTTTCTTCAGCCATGCCAGACCGATTCCACTGTCTCTCTCTTTCTCGTTATGCGCTCCATCCCACGCACTGTAGTAGATAAGGGTCTTATCCCCATGATTAAACATTGGTGCTGCAAAAAGCATCCCTGCATCCCATGAACCTTTTGGCCCCAACGGCAAAAATGTCTTCTGCCCGCAAACACGGGACCAGTACAGGTTATCGTGACTGACTGTAAGCTGAATATCGATAGTTTCATCTCCAGGCTTTTTATAGATCGATATCAGTCCCAGGTATAAACTACCCATACGGCTGACCGACATACCGTACGACTGCGGATCTGCAAGGTTATGTTCATGTGTGATAACAGGCTGCGGTTCCGACCAGTGAATAAAATCATCACTTTCAGTACGAACGATCTGCCTGAATTCATCGGGCGTATCGATATTTTTCCATCCTTTGGAATATACCACATACTTTCCCGTTCGTTTATCATGTATAAGTGACATAACATCACTAATGGAGTGCTCGCTCTTCTTTGCATGAAGGACAGGATTGACCACATACTTCTTCCAGTGTATGCCATCAGGAGAAAAGGCAACGCACATACCCTCATCACGGTATCCCTCTTTACCAAGCGGAAAATCCCACCATACCATTTTATATCGCTTTGCGGGGTCCGTCTCCAAAGTATCTTTTATCACCGAAGGGGAATAAAGATCATGATATCCGTAATTGTTTAAAATAATGTTATTTGCATCCGAACCATGATATTTAAACAAATGCAATCCCGGCCTTTCCCACCTGATACCATCCCTGCTCAAGGCATAAAGCACAGGAGTGCGAACAGGTACAGGCTCTCCGAAATTGTAACTCTGGTACCAGAACTTAAAAACAGTATCCCTCTTATCGTAAATAACACTGCCAAAACAATACGGCGCAATTTCCCACGGTACATCACCGCGGATAACAGGATTGGAAGGATACTTTTCAGGCTGATGAAGTGTTTGTGCGATGTTCACCGAATCAGATATCCAGTAATCATCAACGAAAAGATGCCACCCTGCATCATCTTTCTTAGCAGTCCGGATATCGGGATAGCCTTTTTCCGTGAACGCCCGGTTGATAGCCCAAACTAAAACTAATGCAATAACAGTTAAGGATATAAATATTTTAAACAGATTCCGGCTTTTCATCAGGCATTTATTATCAGGTATAAAAATAAAAAAAGGTAGCCATTAAGCCACCTTTTTCGATCAAATATATTTTTATTCTACATATTCATTCCGCCACAAACATGAATTACCTGGCCGGTAACATAACCTGACAGATCAGAGCCGAGGAACAGGCATACATCTGCAACATCCTCAGGTGTACCGCCACGCTTAAGTGGGATCTTGCTTTCCCAATCTTTTCTTACATCTTCAGGAAGCTGGCCTGTCATCTCGGTGATGATGAATCCCGGTGCTATTGCATTACTTCTGATCCCCCTTGAACCAAGCTCTTTAGCAACAGATTTTGTAAGCCCGATGATACCCGCCTTAGAGGCCGAATAGTTTGCCTGGCCTGCATTTCCACTTACGCCAACAACAGAACTCATGTTGATTATCGAACCGCTTCGCTGTTTAAGCATAATGCGCTGTACCGCTTTGGTAAAATTGAAAACAGACTTCAGGTTAACTTTAATAACAAGGTCCCACTGCTCCTCTGTCATTCGCATTAGCAAAGTATCCTTGGTAATCCCTGCATTGTTCACCAAAATATCTATCTGCCCGAATTCCTTTATTATCTCATCAACAACTTTATGTGTATCATCATAATTACTTGCATCCGAAGCGTAGGCCTTGGCCTTTACCCCCATATCAAGCAAGGCTTTTTCTGTTTCCTGGGCGCTTTCGTTGATGGCAAGATCGGTAAATGCGATATTACATCCCTGGGAAGCGAATTTAAGAGCAATAGCTTTTCCGATACCTCTCGCAGCACCGGTGATAACAGCAGTTTTTCCTTCTAATAATTTCATCTTTTCTTGTTTTAATAATGACCAAAAAAACCAAAACACTTACATGTTCAGGTAAAAATAGTGATTCAATTTGGCGCGAAGTTAATAAAATAATGCATTGTATTGAAACATACTTCTGCAATTAAGGGGATAACAGTAAGTGTAACGAAACTGTAACCAACTGATTTTCTCATATCAATCCGTAATAAAAACTTTATTGCGGATTTTGGACACGATTTAAATGGTGAACCTAATTAGTGTCGTCAGGAAAACTACCTGATCTATTATTTAGCTGTCATTGCCAACGAGGCACAGCCTCTCCGGCTGTATCGGGAAATGAAGTAATCTCATTGAACGTTGTTAACAGATTGCTTCGTCCTATCGTCCTCTCAATGACGACAATAAATGGGTTTTCTTACAAGCACTAATTATGTATCTTGTAGTTCAGCCCGAAACCGAACATCTGCTTCAGCTGTGTACGGGCTCCATGAACCGAGCCATCGGGAGCAACATATTTTATATCATCATCGTAGATTAAGTTGAGCGTAAAGGTAGCAGCCAGCCATTCATTAACTTTGAAATTCAGGTTGAAATCCCAGTTCACATCTACATTCTGAGGTTTGTGAATAAGATTTGAGAACAGCCCTAAGCGGGTAGAAACACCTACATTCTTTATCAGGTTATCCTTCTTCGCCAACACTTCGACCTTTGCACCGTACTCTGCCCTAAACTTATCGCCTGGATCCACTCCAAAAGCCCCGGCATTGGCCAGACTGTCATCAGCAACAATTGTCATTTTGGAAGATACCGGTGACAGGTAGATTGAAAAGTTGTCATTGGGCTTGTAGTTCATACCTATGGAAAGATTTATAAATCCCGGGGCCATAAATTCTGAAAGCTTATCTGTCCTGTTTACAGGATCATTGTAACCGGGAGCCATGGTAGTCTTTAAATCGAACATTCCGGTGTAGTACCACTTACCTTCACCTGCCTGTATCCCTATCATGGATGCAAGGTTCAGTTTATCTTCGGTTTTATACAGCTTTTGTCCTCCCTGCTTCGTCATTCCATAACCCATATCAATCAGGTTGTCCCAGGCAGTTTTGTTTTTCTTGTACTTAAAAACTCCTTTGAGATACATGGCTCCCGAAAATGAACTTTCACCTCCGGCAGACCAGTTTGTCAGTGAAACCTGGTTGAAATTCAATATTGGATTTATCTCATTGTTCCAGTATTTAACGGTATCGGTTTTGGTTTGGGCAAACGACATCACAGGAACAATCATCAAAAGAAAAACTATTTTTTTCATTGTATTAGATATTGGTGTTTTTTAATTAACAACAAAGATATAGATTTGTTTAAATAAACAAAAAAAGGCTGTCCAAACGGACAGCCCTTTTTGTTAGTTGATAAATTAGCTATATGTTTTCATGTTTTACAAAAAACATATGATCATTATCGCCAACCACCATTGGAGTAGTCTTCACCTGCTACACCCTGGTCTCCTCCATAAGTGTAATACTCTTCAGGAATAGCTTCTAATGCCTTACCAGGAATCGGGAAATGTAACAAAGTTCCTTTTTGCAGCAAGTCTTCTTTTCTCATTTCGAAGAACCCGATTCCCATACCTGTATATGCAAATTCTACCATTCTTTCATAAAAAATAGCATAGGCAACATCATCTGCATTTGCAGCTACCGGGGGCAAATTTCCACGGGTGACCCTAGTGCCTGCATTTACGATATCAGCGGCTTGGCTTACATTGTTTTTGTTCAGGTATGCTTCGGCCATATACATATCGTTTTCTGCCTTTGAATACTCAACAATATTGGTAGTCCATTCTGTAATATAATAGTCGAGACGGGCATAACGATAGTTGCTAAAATGGTACTTACCTCTTTCGGGCCTGAAATTGTTACTTGAAAGATACTGATAATCCGTTGCCAACCTTGCATCGTTAGAATGTGCCTCGGGTAAAGTGTTGATGTCGTCGGTCCAATAATCAGGCATTGTCGGGTCCAACATGTGGACAATCCTCATATCAACCCTGCCCCATCCCGGGTAAACCAAATATATTTGTGGAGCTTCAGCCCACCAGGACTGGTCATCCATATATATCTCAAAATCGGCTTTCAGGCCATTTTTAGTATATGTCAATACTTTATCCCAGTTAATCGAGGCTTTTTGTTTTTTATTCCTCACGTTACCTACCAGCATCCTGGCCCCCATGCTGTTCAAAAACTGAACAAATTTGGTGTTTTCACCGCCACCACCGGGCAACCAGGTATCCGGGATATTGACACCGCTTGATTTTGCCAGCTTAATTGCATCATCCAACTTCTTTAATGCAAATGTCATTGCATCTTTATAGTTTGAGGCGCCATCTCCTACAACACCTGTCTCATCAGACAACCAAACACGGTCAAAAACAAGGGCCAAATAACCAATTGACAATGCCTGGCCAAACTTTCCTATAACTTTGATCAAGTCAGGATCGTCAAACTTTGTCCCCTCTTCTGTTGCCCTAACCAGGTTATTAGCGTCGGTAAGTATCGAATACAAAGAGTTGAAATATGAATATGTCACATTATTTCCATAAGAACTCTTATTATTAAAAGCAACCCTAGGCTCACTGGACAAATCTTTCATTCCTGCATTACCCCAGGAACATGTTGATATATCTGCCATTGTTTGCATTGCCATACAAGGCCCATAATAATTATGTACGGTCATAAACCAGTTGTGAAGAATAGTACTGGCCGTAGCCGTCAAAGCCACGGGATTGGAGTTCAATATTGCATCATTTGGATGTTCCAGATTCTTAACCTCAAGATCCGTTGAAAAATCTTCACATGAGGCCATAAACAATGACAATAAAATTATTACTAAAAATCCTTTAATATTTTTCATCTTAATCTACTTTTTAGTTAAAACTTAAGTTGTACGGAAAGCGAATATGAAGATTGATTTGGATATACTCCATAGTCTACACTAAAATACTGTTGTGTTCCATCATCATATCTTGCCACTTCCGGGTCCCAACCACTATATTTAGTAAAAGTCAACACATTGCGACCAATAACACTAAACTTAAACTCTTTAAAGAATCCGTTTAAGAAATTATTCAGGTTCTTATTCCTTAAGGTGTAAGATAAAGAAACCTCCCTGAGTTTGGCATAGCTCCCGTCTTCAACCCAGAAATCCATATTCTCATTCACATTGTACAGTGATTGATAATATGAAACTGTTTTCTTTTCGGAATCAGGTTTTCCTGCCTGGTCAACAATAGCACTTCTTCCTGAGATAGTATTCCATTGAGTATTCCTGTTATAAACATCACCTCCGTTTTTATAGTCCCATAACATATAAAAATCAAAATTCTTATATGATAGATCTGAAATGATACCCATAAAGAAATTAGGATTCTGATTTCCTATCTTTTGTTCTTTCACTACTCCATCCTCATCTACCTCTACAAAAGCTTTTTCATCAGGGGTGCCTATGTCTGCAGTTTTAACCACAACGCCATCACTGTTCACACTATAATCAGAAATATTCTCCCCGGCAGGCAACTGTTTCTCCATTGTTTTCAGATCGTGTACAAACTTATACCCATACATCGACCCAAACTCCGTGCCTTCCCGTAACAAGAAAAGTCCATCAATTCCCACGTGTTGTTCTGCTACATTCAACGCCTCGATCCTTGATTCTGTTTTAGTAAAGTTTATGTTCAGGTTCCACCTCCAGTTATTGCTTTTTATCACTTTGGTATTTAAGGATGCTTCATAAGTATTACTGATCAGGTCCCCTACATTTTGCCACTGTCTGTTTTTACCTGCATTGGCAGGTGAAAACAAGTTAACTAACATAAACTGGTCTGTTGATTCCTGATATGAATAGGCAAAATTGAAGGTAAACCGGTTCAGGAAAAACAAATTAAAACCTATTTCTGTTTCATCGGTAAGAGAAGGCTTTAATTCAGGGTTTCCTTTGATCCTGTTCGTAGACAAAGAACCATGGCTTAATGCGGTCATTTCATATTGCCAGGTAAACCCGGGCCTTTGTCCTGCAGTTCCTTTAGCAACATTTATTTTCATCTCCTGAACACCGGGGATATGAATATCCTCAGAAATACGGTAAGCAGCTGACACCCTATAATAATCATGCCATCTCTGATTCTCACCAAACAATGAAGAACCATCCTTACGATACAGTCCGTCAAATATGTACCTGTCCTTGTAGATCAAACTTGCAATGGCAAAATAATCTTGTGCGCGTTCTGCCGTTTGGTTCGAACTTGCTGTGATGTCTTCATTCTTAAAATTGTCAAGAGAAGGAATACCTGAATACAGATAATGGTTACCATGTACACGATAGTAATCGTAACTTCTGTCTTCAAACAAAGCACTTAATTTTGCTTTTACATCCAGGTCTCCGAATTGCTTTACAAAATTTAATGTAGCCTGTGCCTTTTGTACAAGGTTTAAGGAGTTGGACTTTGACAGTTTACCTTTGCTATATCCAAAGCCAATTGGGTCGCCCGATTTATGATAGGTTTCATACTTTGTATTGTGAGTATATCTACTTGTATTATTTTCCAATGAATATTCTAAGTTCATATTCAAAGCATTTGTAAACTTAATACTTAGATTATAACCACCTAAAAACCTTTGTTGTTTAGTCAGTGCATCGAGATTCCAGGCATTGTACAATGGGTTTGTCAGTTCATGTTCCCAAGGATCCGGCATGAAGTAATAAGGTTGACCGTCAGGGTTGGGATACAACACATTGGCATCAGGTGCTATTCGGGTAATGGTCCTAAAATCTCTTATCGAACCATGATCCAAAATACGAATGTATGTATTACTTGCAGAAAATTTAAGCCAATCGGTAATATAATAATCTACATTAAACCTGAGTGTGTTTCGATTATATCCTTCAAGTTCTTTAATTACACCGTCTACTTTGTTATACTCATAAGAAAAGAATGATTTTACTTTACTGTTACCGCCATTGATTGAAACATATTCGGTATTGTTTAATCCTTTCTTGAAAAATAACTTTTGAAAGTCGCGATAAACACCAAAAGGATTATCGGCATATTGATCGGCCTCCAGTATTCTCGTACCTGTAACTTTGTTAGGGCCATCTGCAGCATATACACTCGCATAGTCCGGGCCATAAGTTACACCTTCATACTTGGTATATCTGCCTTTATAATTTTCCCAATCGGAAGCCAGTTTATACGGATGTGATAAGTTCACGTCAATAAAATGGTTCAATTCGGAATAACCGATCTCTGACCTGAATGTAACTTCTGTTTTACCAACGCCACCTCTTTTTGAGGTTATCACGATTACACCATTTCCGGCCCTTGACCCATACAATGAAGATGCTGATGCACCTTTCACTATTTCTATTGATTTAATGTCATCAACATTGATATCAGAAAGGCCTCCCTCAACATACACACCATCCATAATAACTAATGGAGCCTGAGAGCCATAAAGATTGGCAGCGCCTCTTAGCAAAATGGTAGCGCCACTACCAGGCCTACCTAAACTGGTAACCTGTACACCTGCAACTTTACCTTGAAGTGCAGAAGCGGCACTTCCGGCAGGGACTTTAT
>JALVJU010000539.1 GCA_027034005.1 Marinilabiliaceae bacterium | reverse complement strand
ACAAAAAGAGGGGCCTGGCGTGTGCCAAAACCCGAGGATGCTCCCTGGATGCAGTATGAAACATGTATTAAAGGTGATGAGCCGGATTGTTACGGGGGCTACTATACTAAGGAAGATGTAAGGGAGATAATAAAATATGCCGGTGAAAGGTATATCGATGTTATTCCGGAGATAGAGATGCCGGGGCATTCACATGCCTCACTGGAGTGTTATCCTGAGTACTCTTGCCCGGGACTGCCAAACAAGGGAGTTTACTGTGCCGGAAACGACAAGACATTTGAATTTTTGCAGAATGTACTTTTTGAGGTTATGGATATGTTTCCATACGAATTTATCCATATTGGGGGAGATGAGGTCAACAAGAGCAACTGGATGAAATGCCGGTTGTGTGAAAAACGCATGAAGGACAACGGGTTAAAAAACGGCGAAGAGCTTCAGAGTTATTTCATCAAACGGATTGAGAAATTCATTCATCAAAATGGCAAAAGGATGATAGGCTGGGATGAGATACTGGAGGGCGGACTGCCTGACAGGGCAGCGGTGATGTCGTGGCGCGGAGAGAAAGGCGGCATTGAGGCTGCACGCACAGGCCATTTTGTGGTTATGTCGCCGGGCTCACCATGTTATTTCGACCATGTTCAGGGACTGAGTAATTTCGAGCCGGACGGATGGGGCGGCTACAATCCGCTAACGAAAGTTTACGAATACTATCCTGTGCCAAAGGTACTGGACATTGAAGGCCGCAGGCATATCCTCGGTGCCCAGGCAAATTTATGGACCGAGAAGGTGGCTACCCTGCAACATGCCGAGTACATGATACTGCCGCGGCTGGCAGCTCTTTCGGAAGTGGACTGGACATCTCCGAAGAACAAGAACAAGGAAAATTTCATCACAAAACTCGATGTGCAGCTTGACAGATACAAAGAGCTTGGGTATAACTATGCCGAGAGTGCTTTTACGCCTGTGGCCAAAGTTGAGTTCGACAGTCTGAAGAAAGTATTTGTCCTGACCTTGTCGAATGAGCTTGGTCGTTATGACATCCGTTACTCTCTTGACGGGACTAAACCTACACAGGATTCAAAACTTTACACCGGCCCCGTTGAATTTACTGAACCTGTCAGTCTTTATGCCGTTTGTTACCGCAGAGGTAAACAGGCCGGATTCCCGTTAATACAGCAGTACTATGTCAAGGCAGCAAAGTACGGCAGCGTGAAGTATAAGTATCCGTACAGTAAGCGGTACAACGGAGGAGGCAACAAGGCATTGATCGATGATAAATATGCACTGAACAAAGGTAACGACCCGCGATGGCAGGGATTTGAAAAGACCGATCTCGATGTTATCCTCGACCTTGGTAAGCCAATGGATATATCTTATGTGGCAATTGATTTCTTTCAGCACCTTGCCGCCACATCGGTAATGCTGCCCGAACAGGTTCAGATAGCGATATCTGCTGACGGTAAAGAGTACAAGACAGTGCTTGATAAGAAATATGAGACCGACAGGAGCTATAAAAGGATAATCAAGAAGATAGAAGCAACGTTCCCTAAACAGAAAGCAGAGTACATCCGCATTTATGCAAAAAATAGGGGCGTGCTACCGGACTGGCACATCCGCCATGGAAGTAATGCATGGCTGTTCACCGATGAGATAATGGTGAAGTAGCTTGTTACATTTAAATATTGAGGCTGATGAGTAATGAGGTGTTAAGGGACAAGCGGTTGTGGACAATATTCGGCATTACCATGATCGCAGTAATGGGGGTTGCCAGTATTACCCCTGCCTTACCAAAGATCTCGGAAACATTAAACCTGAGCAAAACACAAATAGGGTTGCTGATAAGCGCTTTTACTTTTCCGGGAATATTTTTAACCCCTGTTGCCGGTATCATGGCTGACAGGCTGGGGCGAAAAAGATCATCATTCTATCATTGTTCATATTTGCATTTGCCGGCTTCTCCATATTTTATGTGCATGATTTAACGTATATCGTTTTACTGAGAATAGTGCAGGGGATAGGCGCTGCATCGTTAGGCTCGCTGAACACAACACTTATCGGGGATGTTTTTAAAGGGAAACGCCTTCCTGAAGCTATGGGTTACAATGCAAGTGTGTTGAGCTTGTCAACGGCATCCTATCCTTTGGTAGGAGGTTTGCTGGCAGGGCTTGCGTGGTATTATCCTTTTGCAATGCCGTTACTGGCTATTCCTGTTGCCGTTTTTGTTATGGTTGGGATCAGGGAGCCTGACATTGTTAAGCCGGCAAGTTTAAAACAATACCTGAAAGATATTTTTAGTAGTGTTACCAGGAAAGAGGTGTTGGCAATATTTGCCCTGGGAACCCTTACTTTTATAATTCTTTATGGCGCTTTCATTACAAATCTTCCTTTCCTTTTTCATCAAAGATTTGGTTTTACTTCTGCCAAAATAGGGATGGCAATGTCACTGGGCTCTGTTACCACAGCTATCGTTGCAACCCAGGTAGGCAGGTTAACGTCAAGATACGGGAGCGTAACCCTGTTGAAAGCTGCTTTCCTGTTATATTTTATTGTTTTGATACTTTTACCTGTTATCGGGAATGTATATCTGATTTTTCTTCCTGTTTTGCTTTTTGGTGCGGCACAGGGGCTGAACATTCCCAGTCTGCAAACCTTGCTTGCAGCACTGGCTCCCGATGATCAGCGCGGGGCTTTTATGTCTTTGAACGGAATGGTGATCCGGCTGGGGCAAACCATAGGGCCTGTGTTCATTGGCCTGGGGTTTTTGCTTGATGGATTGAGCGGAGCATTCTACCTGTCCGCTTTTATGGCACTTACCGGTCTGGTCGTTGCTTTTTTTATGGTAAAATAATGGAAGAGTAACTTGTGTTGGTTTAAGTAACATGTTATCTTTATAGGTAAGATAAATTGAATTGGGGTTATGCATACGTTGTGTGCAAGCCTATATAACTTGTTGAAAAGTTAATTTGTTTTTCGTAATCCATTTATTTATACTTGTAAAATAACACAAGCCAATATTTGCAAGTCGCATGGTGACAATATTTGGTGAATTTACAAGAAAACTTAGAACCGAGAAAGGGTTGACATTAACTCAATTAGCAGCAAGGATTAATATGGATTCTGCAAATTTAAGCAAGATTGAAAATGGGAAAAGAGATTTTGATGAAAAAAGATTAGAAAAGTTATCATAAGGATTAGATGTTGATATTAAAAATATTAAGATGGAATACTTTAGCGACTTATTTGCACGTAAATTATATCATTCAAACTGTTCAAGTGAAATATTAGTTCTTGTAGTACAGAAAGTAAAGTATTTAATTCAAAAAGTTCTGAATAGAGTAAAATAAATTTTTAATTATGTTTTTGACGACAGAATATATTGATATTTTAAATATTCTAAATGAGGAAGCCATTTTATTGGATTATACTACTCCATCAAGTAAATATCGAGATGATTTGTTAAAAAAATATGATAAAAAGTTACAAATAAATAAGAATCTAAATCGTTCATTAATTTCGTTCCAAGCAAATAAAAATGAACCATTTTACAGATGGTTCAAATTTAAAGAAGGATTCTCTACTTCTTTTGTAAAATATATTTTAGATACTTTCGGAAATCCGTTTACTGGTCAAACTATTTTAGATCCATTTTCGGGAATAGGAACAACTTTAACAACAAGTATAGAGAATGGATATAATGCAATTGGTATCGAACTACTTTCACCAGGGATTTTAGCAACAAAAGCAAGAATTGCTGCAAAAAAAGTTGAAGTTAGAAAGTTAAAAACTAATATTAAAAAATTATTAAATTTAAATTTTGAAAACGAAAATGTCCCAAAACATTATTTTTTCAACCACTTAAATATAACTCAAGGAGCATTTCCAGAAAAAACAGAATTAGCAATTGCGAATGCATGTTATTTCATAAATACACAATGTTTTGATGAAGACGTTAAGATTCTGCTAAAATTCGCAATAAGCTCTATACTTGAAGATGTCTCTTTCACAAGAAAAGATGGTCAATATCTACGTTGGGACTATAGATCTAACAGAGTACTTAAATCCAACTTTAACAAAGGAATAATTTATACGTTTACTTCAAGGTTGGCAGAGAAATTAAATATTATTAGTTCAGATATTGAGTTATATAACAGAAACACAGAAAATGATAATTACTTCAAATTAATTCAAGGGAGTTGTCTATACAAATTACACGATATACCATCAAATACAATTGATCTTGTAATTACCTCACCTCCATATTGTAATAGATATGATTACACAAGGACTTATGCTTTGGAACTAGCATTTGACGGAATTGATAATAAAGTAATTAAAAATCTAAGGCAAACTTTATTATCAGCAACAGTTGAGAACAAGAGTAAATTTCTTGAACTTGAAAAGTTTTATACTTCAATAGGGAAAAAGGAAATTTTCAAAGAAGTTATAACTTCATTTTATAATCAATCAGCATTAAAAGAGGTTATGAGGAATCTATATCTTAATAAGAAAAAACTAAATAACAAGAATATTCCTAATATGGTGATAAACTATTTCTTTGAAATGAGTTTTGTTATTAAAGAATTAGCAAGAGTTTTAAAGCCAAACGGGAAGATTATTATGGTTAATGACAATGTCAGATATAATGGTGACGAGATACCTGTTGATTTGATTCTATCTGAATTTGCTGAGGCATTTGAACTTAATACTGACATTATTTGGGTGTTAGAAAAAGGTAAAGGGAATAGTAGCCAACAAATGGGAGTCCATGGAAGAAAAGAATTACGTAAATGTATTTATGTGTGGTCAAAATAATATTCGATGAATAATTACTCCGATAACTTAAGAAAAGTAAGATCACTTTTAATCGTAACATCTTTACAAAAAAGAACTGATCTAAAGGTATTCACAGCATTAAAGAAAATAAACATAAAATTAAATTGGGATCCGTTATCAAAATATATGATTGATTCGGAGATATGGGAATATGTTACAATAGAAAAAAATTATGACCCAAAACTTGTGTTTTGTCACCCAGAGATAATTAAAGCGTTACCAATTTCAAGTTTATATTACAGAGGTTTAACAGGTCTTTCAATTAAGGCTGCAAAAGAATACATTGGTTCTATTGAGAATCTTGAAAAAGGCAATTCACGTGCTAGAATTAATGATGAAAAAGCCAACAAAATTGCACAAGTTTACAATACGTTTATTTGCTCAATTATAAAGGGTTCTACTGATTGGACAATAGAAAATGGAAAAAGGACTATTATTGCAACTTTAGGTATTACTTTGGACGGCATAATGAGAAATAAAATCGGTTCAATAGCAGAAGAAAGGATTAGAACTTTAATTTTTGAATGGTTGAAGCATAATAATTTAGTTGTTTCAAGTCATGAATATACAAATGAAGAAGCTGATAATCTTCCTTTTACTTGTGAGTTGAAAAACAATATTGTAATGAGATTTTCGTCAGAACCAGATATTTCTTTTTCAAAAATCATAGGGGATAAAGAAGAATTATTGGCAGTTGTAGAAATTAAAGGAGGAATCGACCCTGCAGGTGCACTCGAAAGATATGGAGCTGCCACAAAATCGTTTCAACATGCCTTAACTGTAAGTCCGCGTTGTAAAAACTTTTTCCTTTCGGCTGTATATACCCAGGAGTTAAAAAAAAGAATTAAAGATGATAGATTAGTTGAGCAATATTATGATATTATTGAAATCTTAGAAGATAAAAGTATTAGAGATACTTTTTTTGACGAATTATTTCATTATTGTTTGAGGGTTTTAAAATCAGGACGTGACAATGCGTGAAGAGTATCGTAAATAATTGTCACACAGAATATTTGAGTTTCATATGAAAGTTAACAGTAATTGAAAAGCAATAGTTTAGGAATTAGGCACATCTCATATACCGACCGTTAGCCATTATCGAACAAAAAGTAAGTCCAGAAATCTAAAAGGTTCAATTTTCATTGTTGAAAATGATTAAGAAATATAAAAACACGGAAAATAATAAAATAATCATCAAAACCCTTCCGGCACATAGTTGTCCAAAGTTTTACAAACAGCAGAAGAGAATCTAATACCTGACCTGATCAGCGGTTCCCATTTGTCGATTTGCAGTACTCCGTTTGTTTTTTTATGCCTGGTGGCTATCAGTGCATGGATAACTCCTGCATTGAAATTGTCGCCTGCGCCTACTGTGCTGACAGTCTCTATCCTTGGTACATCAAAAACATCATGGTTGTTTTCACTGAAAGCATGAACCTGTAATGCATTAGCGGTGATGATGAGGTTTGGGCTGAAGGCGCTTACCTTCCTGTAAACCTTTTCCGGTGACTCTTCCCCGTAGATATTTATGAAATCCTCATCACTGCCTCTTACAATATCGGCCAGGGCAAAATTCTCTTCGATGGCTTTTACCAGTTGTTCCCGGTTGCCGTGTTGCAGGTGCACTGCCCTGAAGTTGGGATCGTAAACGATGGTTGCCCCCGCTTCTTTTGCACGTTTCACAATGGACAGCACATTGGGCCTCACTTCGGGATTGATACCGTAAAAAGAGCCGAAAAGCAGAATGTCGCCCGGGCTGAATTCCGGGATGCGGAAGGATTCTCTTTTTATCTTCTCATCCTTAAAGAACTGATAATTCGCTTCATTCTTCTCGTTTAGGAAGGCCAGGGCCAGGGTGGATTTTCCGTTAAGGCGGTTGATGTAGCCGGTATTTACCTTGTTGCGTTTCAGGAACGAGATTATGGCATCCGACACAAGGTCGTTTCCAGTTTCCGATACCATGTAAACCTCCCTGCCTACACGCGCAAGTGACACAAGGGCGTTGAGCACACTGCCGCCGGCTTTGGCTGCAAGTGGCTGCATCTCTTTGAACAGGACATCGTAAACGATCTCCCCGAGTCCGAAGATACGGCCTTTGACATCTCCTGAAGGGGAGTAGGTATGTTGTGGTTGCGTTGTCATTTTAATGTTGCGGTGCTCTGCACCTCCTTTTTATTTTTATCATTCCTGTTCTACAAATGTTACGGTGCTGACGTGTTTTTTTTTCGTCTTTAGCTTTGCTGGCTGCCGACTGCCGTCTGCTGACTTCCAATCATGTTTTGATTCGTGGCAGTGAATGTTGAACACCGAACTTCGAACTCTGAACCTCGAAGTTTTATCTGTTAGCCGATTATACCTTCCGGCTTCGAGCTTCGAGCTTTCGGCGGATAGTCCGAGAGGGCTTTATGCTACTTCACCAGCCTGCTTATGGCCTTAAACTCTTCTGTTCCTGCCTTGCGTGCCAGTTCAAAAAGTATTGATTCGTAGGTTGTCAGAAAGATTCCTTCCTGCTGCATCCGCATTAGGGCGATCTCCTTGTCAACCGAATTGCGTGAACTGATGCAGTTTGCGACCACATACGGGTGGAAGCCACGTTGTTTCAGGTCGATGGCAGTTTGCAGGACGCAAACATGTGATTCTATGCCTGCGATTATTACGTCACGTTTTGTGGAGAGTTCTAGGTGCTCGGCAAATTTAGGATTGTCGCAGCAGCTGAAGCTGATCTTTTCGTAATGCGGAAAATCGGCTATCTCTTTTGCTATCAAATCCACAGTTTCACCGAGGCCTTTTTTGTACTGTTCGGTAACCATAACGGGGATGCCAAGCTGTTTTAGCCCCCGGATCAGGATATCAGTGTTTTTTACCACATCATCTTTTTCGAACATGTGCGGCAGAAGTTTTTCCTGGATGTCGATAATTACTCCTATGGCATTGTCTTTGTCTATTCTCATGGCTGATAGTTTTGATACATGGTTAGGTCAAACATTATTTCCCAAAAGGGCTAATATCAAGATACGACTTATCTTTGAGAAATTCAACCAGCTTCGACGCAATGTTATCTGCTCCGCCTGGAATATCGGATTCGATGTTTACCGGTATCACGGGATCATGCAGTGAAAGCCGCATCAGCAGCCAGCCCTTTTCATTTTCGTTTGTGCAGTTAATCCGTATTCCTTCATAGTTTGGCCGGACTATCTCCCAGCCTTCGGTATCTTTGGCATACTCTTCCAACTCGCGGATAACTTTTTCGCCAAGCGGCTTGAAATCTTCTTCAAGTATCTTAAGCCGGTACTCTTTGCTTTCGGCAGGCCGGGGCAGGTCCTTTATCAGCCCTTCAAGTGTGCGGTGAACTTTCCTCAACTGTGCCATCTTGATGACTATCTTGGTGGCAAGGTATGCCCCGTCGTCGAGGAAGTAATTCTCTTTGATGGCTGCATGACCTGATGTTTCAATTGCGA
>JALVJU010000538.1 GCA_027034005.1 Marinilabiliaceae bacterium | reverse complement strand
CGTATTGGATTTCCAGTACCGGGACTATCAATGACAGAAACAATAAAATAAAATAGGTTATGAATATTTTAGCAAATGGATAAGCCACGGGGAAATGCTTATGGGCTACTACGATCTTTATAACCCAATACACAAAGAATGAAATGAATGTTGCAGCGGCAGCACCGGCAAAGCCATATTTGGGGATAAATAAAAAATTGAGCCCGACATTCAGCATTGCTGCTACTGCCGTTATCCAGGTGAAATGCCATGTTTTGCCTGAGATGACTATCCCGGGGCCCATTGTCTGGTATGACTGGGCTGCAATGTGCGAAAAAGCCAGGAAAGGAATTGCCAGTGCCCCTGCCGTATATTCAGGGGTGGTTATCCATGAAACAAGGTCTTTGCCGAAAACGGAAATAAGGAGTGATAACATCAGCGATGCCGCAAAATAATGTTTGAACCCGGTTATGGCAATTGTTTTTGAATGCGGCTTTCCCTTATCCTCCTCTTTGTAGTAAAAGTCAAGGAAAAGGACACTGAAGCTCATTTGTACAGCCATGTTCAGTAATAAAACCGGTTGTGAAAATGTGTTACCAATGGAGTATTTCCCTATTTCTGAAAGATCACTGAAATGTAAGAGAAAAAACCTGTCGGAACTGTCCATGATCCATATCGCCAGTCCGGCCCACATTATCGGGAATCCGTAAACGAACATTTTTTTTGCCCAGTGAAAGGAGAAAGAGTACGTGTACTTGTTCTTTGAAAAGAAAAAGAAGATGAAAAGTATCACGGCAATGCTGCTCACAAGACGGGCTGTGACAGAACCTGTAACTCCGTACGACAGCCATACAACCAGGATTATCCCTAATGCCACATTAAATATCGACTTTAAGATGGTGCTGTATGAAAACATCCAGGGCTGGCGAAAATACCTTAAAAGCTTTGACTGCTCATCCATCAAAAGGGAGACAGGGATAAGCAAACTGCTCAGTGCAACGGGGATTACATATTCATCGGTGCCGAAAAGAGCGATGCTAAATTGTCGGGATAGTAATACCGGGATGAGTGAAGGTATGAATGTAAGCAGCCGGATGACAAAAAGGGTGAAAGTGATCTTGCCCTGCTCTTTTTCCCCGGCTTTGAAAAAGTAAAACCCTGCAGCGGAATCCAGGCCCACGGAGAGAAAGGCTGCTCCAAGAAATGTCATGGTGGAGAGGGTTTCAAGCACACCATATTCATCAACGCTCAGGGCACGGGTGTAAAAAGGAAGGAGGAAAATACCGATGAACTTCTTTATCCCCCTGCCAAGGCCATAGACGGCCGTGTCCTTTGCAAAATCCTTGCTGAATCCCATTCTAAATTATTTGGCAGCCACGAATGCACGAATTGTTTTTAGTAGACACTAAAGTAGTGTTTAACCCGGAAAATTCACAAATTTTCTACGATTAAGTACTGCCAACAAATTTGGTCGTTTTATAAACACCCAAATTTGGGCATTACTAAATCGGGGTTTCTTGCTTTTCAACCCACTGTCCATCGCACATTCATACAATTCACTTCGTTTTTGTATGAATAAAGCAAGTTAAACTTCTCAGGTGCAAGTATGGGAAACAAAAAGCCGTTGACAGGAAAAAATATCCGGACAACGGCTTGATGATCTTTTAAGTTTGATGCATTTACAGCCCGAACGCTTCTTTTATATTTTTCACATAGTCAAGTTTCTCCCATGTGAACAGTTCCACTTTGAATTCCCTTCTTCCGAGGTAAGGTGATTCAAAAGATTTTATAACAGTTCTGGGGGTTCTGCCCATGTGCCCGTATGCTGCTGTCTCTTCGTAAATGGGGTTGCGCAGTTTAAGGCGTTCCTCGATGGCAGCAGGGCGAAGGTCGAAAATCTTCTTTATTCTCTCTGCTATCTCACCGTCAGACAGGTTTACTTTAGAAGTTTCATAAGTGTTTACAAAAACACCCACAGGCTCTGCTACGCCAATGGCATAAGCAAGCTGAACAAGTATCTCGTCGGCAACTCCCGCTGCAACCATGTTTTTGGCAATATGGCGTGCCGCATAAGCCGCTGAGCGGTCAACCTTTGAAGGGTCTTTGCCGCTGAAAGCGCCGCCACCATGAGCTCCTTTGCCCCCATATGTATCAACAATTATCTTACGTCCGGTAAGCCCTGTGTCACCGTGCGGTCCTCCTATAACAAATTTTCCGGTAGGGTTCACGTGCAGGATGTAATTGTCATCGAACAAAGCCTGAACACGTTCGGGCAGTGTTTTAATGGTACGTGGGATAAGAATGTTGCGAACATCTTCCTTGATTTTTGCCAGCATAGGCTCATCTTCGTCAAACTCATCGTGCTGGGTCGATACAACGATTGTGTGTACCCTTTTCGGTTGATTGTCGTCACCGTACTCGATGGTCACCTGGCTTTTTGAATCAGGACGAAGGTATGTCATGTTCTTTCCTTCACGGCGAATGGCCGCAAGTTCGATAAGCAGTTTGTGTGACAGTTCGAGGGCAAGCGGCATGTATTCGTCGGTCTCTTTACAGGCATAACCGAACATCATACCCTGGTCTCCGGCTCCCTGGCTCATCTTCTCGTCCCTTTCCACCCCGCGGTTGATGTCGGATGACTGCTCATGGATGGCAGAGAGTACCCCGCAGGAGTCACCTTCGAACCGGTATTCCCCTTTTGTGTAACCTATTTTGTTTATCACGCGGCGTGCGACCTCCTGAACATCAACATATGTATCTGAGCGTACTTCCCCCGCCAATACCACCTGTCCTGTAGTGACTAGTGTTTCACATGCCACTTTTGAATTTGAGTCAAAAGCAAGGAAATTGTCAAGTAAAGCATCGGAGATCTGGTCTGCAACTTTATC
>JALVJU010000537.1 GCA_027034005.1 Marinilabiliaceae bacterium | reverse complement strand
TCCCCATTGCCTCAATAAAAAGAGAATTCGCGGAGAACAGCCTGACCTTTATGGCGCCCAGCAAGACTTTCAATATTGCCGGCTTCGGAACCTCGTATGTCGTGTGTGAGAATGATGATCTTATGAAAAAGTTCAAGCATATTCTCAATGCCCTCCATCTGAACATGGGAACCCTTTTCAGCGGTGTCATTCTGGAAGCAGCATATGACCAGGGTGCAGAATGGCTTGATGCCATGTTGAAGTATATTGAAGGAAATATTGACCTTGTGTACGACTTCTTTAAGACTGAACTGACTCAGGTTACTTTCGTGAAGCCGGAAGCAACTTATCTGTTATGGCTTGATTTCAGACAAACCGGATGGAGCCAGGAAAAACTTAATTCGTTCCTGATAAACAAGGCCAATGTTGGATTGAACAATGGCATTTTGTTCGGTAAGGAGGATGGCCAAGGTTTCATG
Source organism: Marinilabiliaceae bacterium (assembly GCA_027034005.1). GTDB lineage: Bacteria > Bacteroidota > Bacteroidia > Bacteroidales > Marinilabiliaceae > JAADEM01. The sequence continues at coordinate 7,837 of JALVJU010000537.1, read as the reverse complement.
AGAATGAATGTGGGCAGTTCAAGATTGGTGATCCAAAAGGCTCTGGATAACATGAAAAGGGCTTTTGCCGGGATTTAAATCCTCCTAAGGAATGTCATTAAGCTAAGCTTTTCTTGTTTTATCCCGGTTGTAAATGAATCAGGCATACAAGAAGAACTGATAGATACCGATTTATTTTCAATGATCTATCCCTTTAGAGTGGTTAAAGATCAAGATTTGATTTTTACTTTAACAGCATTGATTTTGAGTGGTTAACTAATTATTTATGATAATTAATCAAGATGCAACAAAGGTTTTAGCAATGAGAATCGTGTTCCTGATATTGTTTGTTTTCCTTTTATCGTGCAGTTACAGGATAAACTTCTCCAAAACGGGAACCTGCACAATGGCAGATACTGTAACCGTAACTGTTATGACCAAGAGAGAACTGCCTGACTCTTTGATACTGAGATCGGGGGGGCAGATACTTCATAAAAGCGGTTTTATGCCGGCAATAGAATTTCCTGTTTCAAGACTTTGTCCAGGAAATAGCCGGGTATCTTTCGAGTTGATATTAAAGAATGGCAGGCGAAAAGAATACAAGGAGCGGTTTTTTGTTGTTTCTGACATTAAACCCAGGAATCATGAGCTAAAAGTTATTGAAACTTTACCTCATGATACATCAGTATTCGTTCAGGGACTTACTATGCACCGTGGACTGTTATACGAATCGGCAGGGCTGAAGGGCAGGTCAAGGCTCAGGATAATCGATCCTGCCACAGGTGAGTGTGTTAAAGATGTAAAGACCGATCCGGATCTTTTTAACGAAGGTATTGCCTTTGTAAAAGATACCTTGTACATGATCACCTGGAAAGACAGTGTGATACTCATGTTTGATGAAGAACTGCACGAGATAAGCAGGAAATATTTCCATTCCGAAGGCTGGGGACTGTTTTCTCATGACGATATCCTTTATTTCTCAAACGGAACAAATCAGATAATCAGATATGATCCTGCCAATGATTTATCTTCGGACACTTTGCTGGTGGTTAACGAAAAAGGCCCTCTGTTTTTTATAAATGAGACGGAATGGATCGATGGAAGTATTTGGGCGAATGTTTACGGTTCAGATAGTATTATGGTCATTGATCCTTTCAGTGGAAAAGTCACAGATGTGATCGGGGAAGGGAAACTTTTGAGCAGAAAAAAGTATCCTGAGGCAGGAATACTGAACGGAATTGCTTATGACAAAGAGCACAGGCGCGTTTATTTGACCGGAAAGAACTGGCCGTTCATTAAAGTTTGTAATTCATATTTTGACGATTGAAATAAAACAGCTAGATTTGTTAATATTTGTTAATCGAAATTTTGTAGCATCTAATTGCTGGTATGAGAAAAAATAAGATTCAAAGGCTGATATTACTGCTTCTTGTATTGGTTTCTACAGTTAGTTATGCTGACAATAAACAACTGAAAGTTCTCCTGGATATCTTTCCCGAAACAGATATTGACGGGAATAATTATCCTGATCCGCAATTTTATCAACTTAACAGGCATCATGACATAATTGAGATCAAGATCACAGGTATACTGGACAGGGACAGTGTTGTTCTTGATATTTCCGCATTTCCCAAACTTAGAACACTGAACATATCGAACAATACTATCGGTAGTATGTCTATCCGTTTTGGCAAGAACTGCCTGCTGAAAAATATTGTTTTGAACGAGAACGGTATATCAAAACTTGACATGGACCTGCGGGGGCTGAAATATCTTGAAGAAATAGAACTTGCAGGCAATAAATTCAAAAGCTTTGATTTTCCGCATAACAGCCTGAACAGGATCAGGAGGCTTAACCTGATGAAAAATGAGTTTACCGATGTGTCATTTCTGAACGATGGATTCAAAAAACTTGAAGTTCTTCTGCTCGGATTCAATGAAATAGAAAAGTTTGACGTTAACGGAGATTCCATCAGTAACCTGAAGACCTTGTTCCTTGATCATAACAAATTAGATACGTTCGATGTCGACCTTTCATCGTTGAACGATCTGGAGGAGATCAACATTTCGTACAATCGTCTGCGAAAATTTGAACCGGATATTTCGAACAGTAAAAAGCTGGAACGTATAGCTCTGATGCAAAACAAGCTTGAAGAGTTCAATATTCCGCTCACAAATTTTACCGATCTTTCAGGACTTTATCTGTCATCAAACAGACTGAAGAAATTTGACAGTGATCTTACCAAATGTGCATCGCTTCGTATCCTTGACCTGGCTTTTAATAAACTAGAAAAATTCAATACAGACCTTACGGGAAACACTTATCTGTTTGAATTGCTCCTGAATTCAAATATGATCTCACATTTTGATATTGATCTTACACACTGTAAATATTTAAGGAAGATAGACCTTTGGGGAAACAATCTTTTCAGTTTCGATACCGATCTTTCGCAATGCAGGCAGCTTGAAGTTCTGAACCTGTCAAATAATATGTTGAAAGAATTCACGCCTGACCTTAAAAGTAACAGAAAGCTTCAAAAGCTTTTTCTCGGGAATAACCAACTGAAGGAATTTTGTCCCCGGTTCGAGTCACATTACGATCTTAAGATAATTGTTTTGTCGAATAACCATCTTGAAGCGTTCAATGCCGACCTGAGCTCTTGTGTGTCCTTGCGTGAACTGGACCTTTCGCATAATAACCTGAAAGAATTCAAGCAGGATCTTTCCCGTTTTCAGAACATTGTAAGGATAGATATAAGCTATAATGAAATATCCAGCCTTAAATTTCATTTTTACAACAACTGGGACCTGAAGGAATTGAACATAAGTCATAATGAGTTGAATGGGTTTAACGAATCATTGTTTCAGTGTACAAGGCTTGAGGTGCTTGACCTTTCATACAATCATCTTAAAAGTTTCACTACCGATCTGCTTAACCAGGAGGCACTGAAAGAATTGTATATCAACAATAATGATATCGACAGCATCAACACCAAACTTTATAATTGCCGTGACCTTACTATTCTTGATGTTTCAAACAATAAACTGAAACAATTCGATATTGACCTTAGGGCAAACGGAAATCTGAGATATCTGAATCTGAGCGGTAACAAGATAGAGAATTTTGATGATTTTAAGATAAATGGCTTTAACATCCGGACTCTTGACCTGAGCAACAACAAGATCATTTCAGCAGATATCAATTTTCACCTGTTTCCTCAGTTGCGGGTTTTGTTGCTACGTAAGAACTTCCTTTCACGGTTTAATTACAATCTTGTGAACAACGAAAACCTGGTAAAGATCGACCTTGGCCAAAATAGGCTGAACAGTTTAGAATCTAACCTTAATGTTTGCAAAAGGTTGAGAAAATTGTATCTAGACCATAATGAGTTTTCTGAGTTCAGGATTAACCTTGACAGTTGCAGGTATATAAAAGATTTGGACATTTCACACAATAGGATATCGGTGATTAGGACAGATATTAGCAGGATGAAGAACCTTGAGCACCTTGATATGTCATACAATGATCTGGAGAACCTGGCTTGTGATTTCTCCGAGTTTGTGAACCTGAAAGAGCTGAACCTGAGCCATAACAGACTTTCATACTTCGATAACAATATTTCACTTTGTTTTTCGATCGAAAAGCTGGATATCAGCAATAACACTCTGGTACAGTTTGATGCTGATGTTGAGAATCTTTATAATCTTGAAGAACTAGATGTTTCAAATAATTCTCTGTTCTTTTTTGTAGGTGATTTTTCAAATAGCTTTTATATAAATAAAGTGGATCTATCACATAATAAGATCGGACTGCTGAAAGCTGATTTCAATCATTGCTGGTTCTTTGAAGATTTTAATGCAGGATACAACAATATCGATCAGGCTTATGTTGATTTCGAAGGTTGCTCTTCGCTGAAAAGAGTAAATCTTGAGCATAACAAGATAGAAAAACTGAACCTTGATGTGTCATGGAGCGATCAGGTGAAGGATCTTATACTTAACAACAATTTGATCAGGAGGATGAATATAGCTTTCCCTGATGATTTTGAACTGGACACTCTGGCCATTAACAATAACTGTCTGGGCCCGGATATTATTCTGAATACTCTTAAAGATATCTCTTCGCCTGTGAAGCATCTGGTGTATACTGTTCAGACCCTGCCTTCCATAATAAGGTGGCACCGGTTTGACCTGCATCAGACGCTGTTTTCCGTGACATCTTCAATAAAAGGGATGGAATATATGTGGACCTTCAACGGTGATAAGATATTGACATCCGTCGGGAATCAGGCCATTTTTGAGAACAGGAGAAAAGGCATTGTAGTTTGTGAGATGCGTCATAAGGACCTGCCGGGCCTTGTGTACAAGTTTAAAGTTTATGTTAATATCCGAATTCCCAAACATGAGGTTCGTGTGCTTAATGATATAAAAGAAACAATGAATTACAATAAATGGTATTGTAATGAAGGGTGGGGCCAGATAAAGTCGAAACATAAAGTATCCGGTGTTTTTACAGAAATAAAAGGTGTTGACATTGACAGAAAGGGGCATGTGCTATCGATCAATTTGCCGGATAATAATTTGAGCGGATATATTCCCGCAACGTTAAGCACATTGACTAAACTTAAGAGCATAAACCTTTCAGATAATTCGATATACGGCTTTTCCGGCGAATATCCGTTTTCAGGATCGGTTACGGATATTGATCTCTCCGGGAACTCTTTGTCTGAATTCAGGCTCGACATAAGCAACTTGAAGGAACTTCGCACCCTGAACCTGAGCCATAACAATATGAAGTATTTCAAGCCCGTATGGGGCGATACATTGAAGATCAGAAATATTAATCTTTCATTCAATAACATCGATACAGTGATGTTTACGAAAGTGTTTGTTGATCTCAATAGTGTAGACCTGTCTCATAACAATCTGAAGAAAGTTGTGGCTAATTTTTCAAACTCCATGGAGCTGAAAACTTTTAACCTGTCGTACAATAAAATGAGGTTTGAGGAATTGATCCCGGTATTGTATCTTCTGCCCAAGAAACTTAGCAAATTGGATGCAAGTAACCAAAAGGTGAATTATACGCTGGTATATGACAAGGGGATGAACTCTGTTTATTTCTCACAGGTCGTGGATAAAACAAATGTTATAAGATGGTATCTTGGCGACAAGATCCTACCTGATTCAAAACCTTTTTTAGCTCTGAAAAAAAATATGTATTACAGAGATGTCAGGGCATTTGTGCAAAACCCGTTTTTCCCGGGAACCGTGATACGGGCGATATGGCCATAATGATCATTCAGGCACCGGGCGGTTCCTGTTGATAACAGGGTACAGGAAAACAGCTATCATGATGATTATTGTACCAATGTAAAATCCAAGTGACATGAGTTCACTACTTTTGAATATCCAGCTGGCCAAAAGAATGGCATAAACAGGTTCCATGTTAAATGCCAGTACAATAGTGTAGGCCGACAATATCTTCATGACTTCCACTGATACTACAAAAGCATAAGCAGTGCAAACTATGCTTAGGATAAGCAGCCATACCCAGTCCATGGCCAAAGGGACCGGGAAACTGTCAAAGAACCTGCCTGTAACAAGAAAGTATAATGATATGGCAAGAAAACCGCTTCCCATCTCGTAAAAGCTGATGGATACAGGATCATGTTTTCGCGTAAGTTTCTTGTTCAGAACGGTGAATAGGCCAGCCAGGAATGCTGATGTGAGAGAGCTGATAATTCCTAACCAGTACTTAAACTCGAACTGAAAAATAAGATAGAGTCCCAGAATAATTATTATTCCGAGCAAAAGTTCATACCTGTTGGCTTTTCGTTTGAATATCAATGGCTCCAGAATTGCTGTGAAAAAAGTTGTTGAAGCAAAGCAGCCAAGGGCAACAGACACATTAGACACTTTTATGCTGTAAAAGAAAGTTATCCAGTGAAGGGCGATGATCACACCTGTTCCTGTCATCTGAAGTATTACTTTGGGAGAATATCTTACCCGGATCTTCTTGAAATGAACATAAATGCCAAGGGCGCCGAATGCCATCAGCATACGGTACCATACCATATCTGTTGCATCAAGTGTTATCAGTCTTCCCAGTATTGCCGTGAAACCGAGAATGACAACAATGAAATGCATCTTTATCTGATTCTTTGCAACTATGTTCATGGTTTTTTTATTTGAATGCCTTTCCCAGGTTTTCAGTTTTAAGCAGCCACTCTTGCAGTTTCTCCTGACTTGTATGCCGTATGGGGGTGAAATAGGTGAACTTAACAGGTTTGATGCCGCATAATCCAAGGATAGACCTTTTCATTGATGTTTCTCCGGGCCTTTTGTATCCTATCATGTAGTACCATAATGGGGTGTCCATCGTGACTATCACCCTGGCACTTTTATCCTTGAGCAGCTTTTCAGGCATAGACTTGTTTTTACTGTACCTGAAAGCAAATCCTGAAGTGAATACCCTGTCGAAAAAACCTTTTAACAATGCAGGGTAGGTTCCCCACCAGTTTGGGTAAACAAAAACCAGGTGGCCGGCTTTTGATATCTCTTTTTGTGTGGCAATTATGTCGGGTTCAAGGTCATCGGATTGAACATTTTTACCTTTCAGTATGGGATCGAAATCAAGGTCGATGATGTTTATCAGTTTCACTTCTGCACCCTTCTCCTTTGCTCCTCTGGCATAGCTTTGTGCCAGGTCATGGCAGAGGCTGTCCTTCCGGGGATGGGCATTGAGTACCAGGATGTTTTTCATCGTTTTAAGTTTTGATGTGTCAATGATTTTATCTTTGTAAAGATATAAAAACATAGTTCTATTTTCAGAACAAATAATTAACCGGCTGAAATCAGTAAAAAAACTTGTAATATTCTTAATCAAGGGCAATTATTTTATATTTTTGCACGGAAATAAAAATTTAATAAAGATGTTTGAGAATCTTAGTGACAGATTAGAGAGATCGTTTAAATTATTGAAAGGTGAAGGACGCATCACCGAGCTTAATGTAGCAGAAACACTTAAAGATGTCCGTCGTGCGCTCCTGGATGCCGACGTCAATTATAAAACAGCAAAACAGTTTATCGATAAGGTCAGGGAAGAGACAACCGGGCAAAAGGTGCTAACTGCCGTTAAACCTGGGCAGATGATCGTTAAGATCATTCATGACCAGCTTGCCGAACTTATGGGCGGCGAGTCGGTTGATATCAATCTTAAAGGTTCTCCTGCTGTAATTCTTATTGCCGGTTTGCAGGGTTCGGGTAAAACAACTTTCTCAGGTAAGCTTGCAAATCTTCTTATAAATAAACGTTCAAAGAGCCCGTTGCTTGTTGCAGGCGACGTGTACCGTCCGGCGGCTATAAACCAGTTGCAGGTGCTTGGTGAGCAGATCGGGGTTCCGGTATATACCGAAGAGGGGAGCAAGGAGCCTGTAAAGATCGCCAAGAACGCTGTTAAACATGCAAAAGAGAAAGGTTACGATGTTGTGATCATCGATACTGCTGGCCGTCTTGCCATTGACGAGGACATGATGAACGAGATAGCTGCCGTCAAAAAAGCTGTTGACCCGCATGAGATACTTTTCGTTGTTGACTCCATGACAGGTCAGGATGCCGTGAACACGGCCAAAGAGTTCAACGAGCGCCTGAATTTTGACGGGGTGGTACTTACAAAACTTGACGGTGATACCCGCGGCGGTGCCGCTCTTTCTATCCGGAGTGTGGTGAACAAACCTATCAAGTTCATCGGTACGGGCGAAAAGCTCGATGCGCTGGATGTTTTCCACCCTTCACGTATGGCCGACCGGATACTTGGTATGGGTGATGTTGTTACTCTTGTTGAACGTGCTCAGGAACA
>JALVJU010000536.1 GCA_027034005.1 Marinilabiliaceae bacterium | reverse complement strand
ATCGACACTGTTATCTTCAGCGATGTTAAGTCGAACCCGACTGAAGAGAACGTTCTTGAGGGAACAAAAGTTTACAAAGAGAACGGATGCGATTTCATCGTTGGGCTTGGCGGCGGATCGCCCCTCGACACAGGAAAGACCATCAAAGTGATGGCCACACACGACGGCCCTCTTGAGAAGTACGACGACATGAAGGGCGGCGACAAGTACATCGTGAACGAAATGCCACCCTACTATGCCATTGCCACGACTGCCGGGACAGGCAGTGAGGTAGGCCGAAGCAGCGTTATCACAGTGAACAACAAGAAGACCATCATCTTCTCGCCTGAGATGATGCCCGACATTGCCGTGCTTGACCCTAACGTAACACTCAAGCTGCCTGCAAAGCTCACTGCTGCAACAGGTGTGGATGCTTTCGTACACAGTCTTGAGGCATACATCATGGAGGTTTTCCACCCCATGGCCGACGGCATTGCCAAAGAGGCAATGGAGATGTGCATCAACAACCTTAACACCGCCGTTGAGAACGGGTCGGACGTGGCTGCCCGCGGAAACATGCTGATGGCCTCGGCCATGGGTGCCATTGCTTTCCAGAAAGGCCTTGGACTTAACCATGCCATAGCACATGCCCTTGGTGTGATTTTCGACATCCACCACGGTCTGGCAAATGCCGTTGTGATGACCGAGGTTATGCGTTACAACATGACAAAGGATTCGATCCGTGCAAAGTATGCTTCGCTTGGAACTATCTTCGGTGTTGAGAACGATGCCGAGAAAGTTATCGAAGCAGCTGACAAGTGGCTTGATTCTCTCGGCATGAAAGTATCACTCTCATCACTTGGTGTTACCGAAGACAAGCTTCAGGAGATAGAGGACTATGCCATAGGCGATCCGTGTTATCCTTTGAACCCCAAAGTGGCAGAAAAAGGCGATGTAGTAAAAATCCTTAAAAATATCCTGTAAGCATGATCAAAGCGATAACATTCGACCTTTGGGACACTGTTTTTATCGATGACTCGGACGAGCCAAAGAGGAAAGCAGCAGGCAGGCCGTCGAAAGCAGAAGAGCGCAGGCTGCTTGTCAAAAAATTTGCAGAGAAACACAAACCGGTTTCACAAGAGATCGTGAATGCCGTTTACGACACACAGGATGCAGCTTTCCGCAAGACATGGCACGACCAGCATGTGACATGGACCGTCAGGGAAAGGATGGAGATAATCCTGAAGGGCCTTGGCGTTACCCTGCCCGAGGATGAACTTGCCGAACTTGTGCGCCTGCACGAAGAGATGGAGCTTGAGTTCCGCCCCGACTTTGTTCCGGGAGTACATGATGCAATAAAAGAGCTCAGCAAAAAATACAAACTTGGTGTCATCTCCGATGCCATCTTCAGCCCCGGCACTGCCCTGCGCAAGCTGCTTGAGGGAGAGGACCTGCTGAAGTATTTCTCATTCTTTGCTTTCTCCGACGAAGTGGGGTATTCAAAACCACACGAGGCGGTTTTCAATGCTGCCAGAGAAGGACTTGGAGTTGAGTTTGATGAGATGGCGCACATAGGCGACCGTGAGCATAACGACATCCTCGGCCCGGAAAAGATGGGTATGCACTCTATCCTTTGCCTTGCTGCCATCGACAGGGGAAGCGACCGCAACCGCGCCGATGCGTGGTTTGATGATTACAGCAAACTACCTGATATAGTAGATAACTTAAAATAAAACTTTGCAGGAATTATCCCCGGATAGTCCCTGCTTCGTAAAAACATAATTTATGAGCAAATTAAGATTTTTAATTACCGACGGTTATCCTAAAGAGAGCCGTGAACAGTTCAATGAAGTGGGAATGACTTTGGCAGGAGAGCTTTATGCCAAATTATTAAAACAACATCTGCCTGATGCAGAATACGACATCTTCTACTCAAGCGACGAAGGTGTTGAACTGCCGGGAATCGAAGAGTTGAAAAAATACGATGGAGTTCTCTGGCCGGGATGTAACCTTACTGTTTATCACGACCACGACCCGCGTGTTGTCAAGATGCAGGAGCTCTGCTACAGGGCTTACGAAGTGGGCGTACCCCAGTTTGGAAGCTGCTGGGCCGCACAGCTTGCCGTCTATGTAGCAGGCGGCAAGGTGGAGCCAAACCCAAAAGGCCGTGAAATCGGGCTTGCACGTAAAGTGCACCTTACCGATGCAGGGAAAAAGCACCCCATGTACGAAGGGAAGCCTGAAGTATTCGACGGGTTCATCAGCCATGATGACGAGATAACAGAAATTCCCGAAGGAGGAGAATGGCTTGCCTCAAATGAGTTCACAAGAGTTCAGGCCGTTTCGGTAAAATACAAGAAAGGTACTTTCTGGGCCCCACAGTATCACCCGGAATACGACCTGTATGAAATGGCAAGACTTGTGATCGCCCGTGAGGAGAAACTGATAAAGCAAAACTATTTCCGCACAAAAGAGGACCTGCTTGCTTACTCAAAGGACCTTGAAGAGATATACAACGACAACTCAAGAAAAGACCTTCGATGGAAATATGCCATCGATGATGACGTTATCTCAGACGAGATCCGCCAGCTTGAATTTGTGAACTGGCTGAAAAAGCAGGTTATTCCCTATGCTGAGAGCAAGTAATGTCTGAGGAACTGATAAATTGAGGATTTGAGGAAGTGATAATCTGATGAACCGATTAAACAGTTCCTCAATTCCTCGATTAATCAAATACTCAATTCATAAAAAACTAACATTCAAACTTAAAACCTTACATTTTGAGCACAACAGAAGAATTAGCAAATAAAAAAAGATTAAAAAAATATCAGGTTTACATCTTTAGTGCAACCTGGTTGGCCTACGTAGGATATTATTTCGCACGTAAGGCATTTTATGTTGTAAAGAGCCC
>JALVJU010000535.1 GCA_027034005.1 Marinilabiliaceae bacterium | reverse complement strand
CCCATGCCGTCAATAATGGCAACATCATGCATCTCCTGATATTTTTCAATTACCGGTATGGTCTTGGTCTTATGCTCTTCCAATCTCTGCACTATCCTCTCGGTACTGGAGTCATACGGCATTGCTGCATCTGTCTGGCTCCTTTTATACAATCGCCTGATAAGTTCTAATATGTCAACCTCAATATTTATGATCTTACTTATCGAGGAATCATGCTTTTTCAATATTCCGTCCAGGATGTAAGACTGAACAAGGGTGCGCGGGTATCCTTTAAAAATAAACCCTTTGGCATTTTTCGTGTTTTCTATTTTTTGTTCGATCAGGCGGATTACGATCTCATCCGGCACAAGCTGCCCATGCTCGTATAGCTCTTTTATCTCCTTACCTATGGGGGTGCCTTTTTTTATTTCTTCATCGAGCATGATGCCGGTCGAAACGAACTCCAGGTTGTATTTTTTTGCTATTGCCTTGCCAATCGATCCTCTGCCGGAACCCGGATAACCAAATATCACGATATTCAGCATTTTTTTGCTCAGCTCATTGTTCACATGCTCCATGATATCTGCCCGGACTTTCTTTATGCTTTGAACCCCGTTGATAGCAACATAGTTTCCTCTTTCCTTAAAGAAACTGAGGACAGGCAATGTCTTTTTATTGTATTCTTTTAACCTGTTGCGGATAACCTCCTCATTATCATCCATACGCCCGGATATTTTTCCGCGTTCCATCAACCGTTTCACAGACTCCTCTTCCGGCACCTCTATGCTGATCAAAAGATCAAGTTTTGTGTTCAGTTTTATCATCAACCCCTCAAGGATGTATGCCTGGACAAGTGTACGGGGAAAACCATCAAAAAGAAAACCGTTCACATCAGTATGGGATCGTATGGTTTTTTCAATAATCTGTACGATAATCTCATCTGATACAAGACCTCCTCGGGCAATGATGTTTTTTGCCTGGAGGCCTAACTCTGTTTCTTCTGCTAACTCTTTCCTCAGGATATCTCCCGTGGAAATATAAAACAGCTTGTATTTTTTTATTAAATATTCTGATTGGGTACCTTTTCCCGCACCCGGTGGGCCAAATAGAGCGATGTTTAACATGGTTAGTGTTTTATTGTGGTTACAAATGTTTGTTAGATCATTGCTTTTTCAAAAAATTCTTTTTCATAAATATACAAAAAAGCGCTCTTTAAAATTAAATATGCCGGGTAATTTTGTCCTTAGATATGGAAATCTTTCACTTTCCAGTTTTAACTTTTACCTTTATCCTGTTCGAATAAAGAGATTAAACTTATGGCAAAATATGTAATCGGAGATATTCACGGGCATGTGAAGGCGCTTGAGCAGTGCCTTGAACGGTCAGGGTTTGACAAGGATGATGATACTCTTATCTGCCTTGGTGATGTGTGTGACCGCGGGCCTCATGTAAAGGAGAGCTTTGACCTGCTGCTGGAGATAAAGAACCTGATCTATGTGATGGGAAATCATGATATCTGGTTCCTCGACTGGGCCACCACAGGAAATGCTGAATTTACCTGGGAGATACAATATGGTGAGGTCACACAGGCAAATTATAGGGAGGGTGTCCCTGAAAGCCATATCGAATTACTGAAAAATGCAAAGTTGTATTATGAAGACGGTAATCGGCTTTTTGTGCATGCAGGTATCGACATTTATAAATCGATGGTAGAGCAGACTGAATACGACCTGCTGTGGAACAGGGATTTGGTTAAACATGCCTTCGAGATAAAAGGTAGTCCTGTTATCGATCTTGACCTTCCATACCGTGAAATATTCGTGGGACACACCCCGACAATAAATTACGGTTCCGCAGAACCTATTTTCGTAAAAGGTTTATGGTTGCTTGACACCGGAGCTGGCTGGAGAGAAAAACTTACCATCATGAATGTGGAAAGTAAGGAGTTCTGGCAAAGTGACAAGCTTGGTTGATGATATGTAGATTTGTTTTTGAGTTATAATTGTAGTCATCGGATGACTCACTCCTATTTGTCGGGAAGAGAGTCTGTTCTGATTTATCGGAAGAGTCAGAGGTTGAGGTACTATAAAAATGTTCTCTCTGACGTTGAATCATGATTAGGGTTTAAAATTTGCAATACATTTAGCTTACGACCTGTGTTTACAAAGGTCAGGGGTTCTGAGATTGGTATTGCTGTTAGATATACTTGCAGTGTATACAAAAAAGATATATCTTTGTGATAATAAAAAAGAATATCATGAAAATAGTATCTTTAAAAATTGACGATTCTATATTTGGAGAAACAGAAAAGATCCTTTCAAAGTTAAAGAAACCCCGAAACAGATATATTAATGAGGCTATTGAATTTTACAACAGGCATCAAAAACGGTTGATGATAGAGAAACAGTTAAAGAAAGAATCAAATCTCGTAAAGGATGATTCCATGTCTGTTTTAAAAGAGTTTGAGGAGATAGATTATGATGATTAAACAATATGAAATATGGATCGCCGATCTGAATCCTCAAATTGGAACCGAACCGGGTAAGACAAGGCCTGTTCTGATAGTTCAGACTAATATGCTGAACAAGCTGCCTCATCCTTCAACTTTAGTTTGCCCGATCACAAAAAATGTAAAAATCGAAGCAGAAATATTGAGGGTGCATATTAATAAAGGTATTGCAAATATGCGTCAGGATTGTGATATTATGATAGATCAAATCAGGGCAATTGACAATAAAAGACTAATAAAAAAAGTAGGCAAGTTACCCCATGCTTTAATTGACAGGGTAAAGGAGAATGTAAGGATAGTACTTGACATGGATTGACTAAGATCTATCATATTCTCTACTCTAAACCTGGAGTTGGAGGGGCTCCCTACCTCATATCTATCACATCCACATCAGGGTGTTTTGACGGATCGAAAACAAATATGCTGTCATCCAGCGGGATGTTTGTTTTCATCGATTTTACCACTACGGTGTAGTTGTTTCCGTCTTTCCCTACCTGGCGTAAAGAGTAGAGCTGAAGGTCGTCTTTAAGAATTTTGAGCTTTATGCGTGAGTAAGGTTTGTCACGGTTTTCAGGATAGAGGTCTATCTCGTAAAATGTTTTGCCGTTTTCGGTCTTTTCTCCGATATATTTGTATTTGAACCCTGTCTCATAAATGGTGAATATGGTTGCCGGGTTTAAAGTCTCTTCATCTTCCGGGTCTGGTTCGGTGATGTTTACCTCCTCAGCCTCCTTCATGTAGGTGTATATAGCCTTCCCGTCGTAGTAGGTATCAACGCCCATAAGTGAAACTTTGTATTTGTCACCTTTTATCAGGATAGTTCCTTCGTTGGTTTCGGATATGTCTTCCTGAAGGTTCTCCATCGAGAATGTGAAGTCTGCACTTATTGTTTTGTAACTCTTAGTTTTTGTAGAAACTTTATCAAGAATCTCTTTTGCTTTTTTTACATTCTGTTCGTAATCGTCTTGTGCAATTGTGTTGATGAAAATAGCTCCCAAAAGTGCGAATGAAAAAATATATCTCATTTTGTCAGTTTTTAATTGTTATACGGTTTATGTTAAAACAATAATTGTTCCAAAAATTACATGTTGTTCAAAAGCTGTTCAAGTTCCAGTTCATCGGAGATGAGCACCTGGCGTGCTTTACTCCCTTCGAACGGTCCGATAATGCCGGCTGCTTCCAGCTGGTCGATGATCCTGCCTGCACGGTTGTATCCGATGCTGAAACGTCGCTGGATGAGCGATGTTGAGCCAGTTTGGTTGGCTACTATCACGCGGGCTGCATCTTCGAATAGCGGGTCGCGTTTCGACATGTCCACATTGCCTGATTCTCCGCCTTCAACTCCGACACCTTCGTATTCGGGCAGCATGAACGCTTCCGGATATCCTCTTTGCTCTCCTATGAAATCATTGATCTTTTCAACTTCGGGCGTGTCAACAAAGGCACACTGGACACGTATGAGGTCGTTCCCCTGCGATATCAGCATGTCACCGCGGCCGATAAGCTGGTTTGCCCCGGGAGAATCAAGTATGGTACGTGAATCGATCATGGATGCCACCTTGAATGCCACCCTTGTTGGGAAGTTGGCTTTAATGACACCTGTGATAATATTGGTTGACGGACGCTGCGTAGCAATTATCATGTGGATTCCTACTGCCCTTGCGAGCTGTGCAATACGTGCTATCGGCATCTCAACCTCTTTTCCGGCAGTCATTATCAGGTCGGCAAACTCATCGATGATAACAACTATGTACGGCATGAACTTATGTCCGTTCTCAGGATTGAGCTGCCTTTTCACAAATTTATGGTTGTATTCTTTTACGTTACGGGCATGTGCTTTTTTCAGCAGGTCGTAACGGGTGTCCATCTCAATGGTAAGTGAGTTCAGCGTGTTTACCACCTTTTGCACATCAGTGATTATCGGGTCTTCCTCGTTGGGCAGTTTGGCAAGAAAATGTCTTTCTATTTTGTTGTAAATGTTAAGCTCAACCTTTTTGGGATCAACAAGGACGAATTTTAGTTGAGACGGGTGTTTTTTGTAAAGAAGCGATGTGATGATGGCATTCAGTCCCACTGATTTACCCTGGCCGGTAGCACCGGCAACAAGCATGTGCGGCGCTTTGGTAAGATCTATCATGAAAGTCTCGTTCGAGATAGTCTTGCCGAATGCGATAGGCAGGTCATATTTCGCATTTTGGAATTTGGCAGATGATATGATCGACTTCATCGAAACTATCTGAGGCTGCATGTTAGGCACTTCGATACCAATGGTCCCTCGTCCCGGTATGGGTGCAATGATCCTGATGCCAAGCGCCGAGAGCGAAAGGGCAATGTCGTCCTCAAGGTTCTTTATTTTTGATATACGCACACCCGGGGCCGGAACTATCTCGTACAATGTGATGGTTGGCCCAACTGTGGCCCTTATATCTGTTATGCTGATTTTGTAATTCTCCAGCGTTTTTACGATACGCTGTTTGTTGCTTTCCAGTTCTTCCCGGGAAACCACCTGGCTTCTGTTGCTGTAATCGTTCAACAGATCTATTGAAGGCAGTATGTAGGATGACAGATCAAGGGTGGGATCATAATCGCCCTGTGCTTCACGGATTATCTTGTCAGACGTTTCTTCTTCTTTGGTTTGTTCAACCTTTATTTCAATATCATCCGGACTTTCCTGCTCGTCATCTTTGTTTGTAGTTAAAGGTTCTACAGTTGGAGGGGCTTCATGAATAGTGTTTTCAATAGTCTCAATAGCTGTTTCTTCCTTTGTTTTCTCTTCCGGTATTGAATCTTCAGTCTCAACGGCAAGAGCAGCTTGCTTGTCTTTTCCTTTCGTTATTGATTTCATCCCCCTGTAAAAACTTTCAAAGGTGATAGAAAGGTATGTGATTAATGAAATAAGGATTAGAAGAACAGTACCCACATATCCAATGGCAGATGTAAGCCATACACTTATAAAATATCCGTGTGCACCACCTAAAGCAAGGAAATGGTCATTTGAAAAATTCATGGTTAAAAAACCAAAAGTCACAGATGTCCAGATGATAATAAAAGTTATGTGATAAAATGTTTTTCGTAACGGCAGCAGGCGTGATCCCATAAGTCGTGCTCCGAGGATGAAAAGGTAGAAGATTATTAAGATAGATGATATTCCGAACCATTGGTTAACCAATAGGTCGGCAATGTAAGCGCCAAATTTGCCTGTCCAGTTCTTCACGGATATGTCGGACTGTGTCACAAGATCCCAGAATTTTAGGTCGAAGACACTTTTGTCGGCATAGCCTGTGAAAAGGAAAGAGATGAACGCGACAAAAAGATAAAATGAAAAGGCAACAGTTATCACACCGAGGATGAATCTTAGTTTTATCTCTTTTAACCCCTCACGCCACTCCTGATAACGTTGCTTGAATGATATTCCCTTTTTACGGGTATTTGTCTTTCTTTTTTTCGCCATGTTGAGTTTTGGTTCTTAAAATTGAAACAAAAATAGTAAATGCCAGCCCAAATTAAAGTATGCAGGCGAACTATTTTTTTAAATCCTTAAATGCGCAAGAGTCTTTCTGCTGTAACCTCCAAAGTCTCGCCATTATTGAAAATGCTCGTTTGAAGCTTCTCACCGTAGTTAAGGCCACGCCTGCGATGCTTCTTTACTGAGCCTGCCTGTCTGTCTAACTGCGCAGCCAAGTAGGCCCGCCTGACCGCAGCAGTCGGGCAGGTTTTTGCTGCGAAACACCCTTGTGTATTTAAGGATAACGCTGAATAAAAGAATTATTGTAAAAGAGTGGTGATAAAACTTTCTATCTCCTCCTGGGTTGTCTTCTTGTATCCGGAAGGAATATTGAATTCTGAACCAGAAACTTTTACAGGAGAGAACTTTTTGGCAACGACCTTGAATGTGAGTGTTTTGTAAAAGAAGTTGAATTCCATTAGAACGCCCGGTATTTTTTCAAAAGGGGTATTCACGTTTGGCTTTTCCCTTCCTATCTCTTCAGTGTAGTATGCATTGATAGACCTGATACGGGTTTTGGGGAAAGAGATAACTGCTTTCTTGCACAGGAATCCGGCAATCGTTTTCAATGAATCTTTGAACAGTTTGATCCTTGGTTTGCCCAATTCTTTAAAAACAAACAGTGTCTGTTTGTTATCCATAGGGTAGTAAAGTTTTTTGTCAAAAAGCTTAAACAAAGTAAAGCATGTGTCACCTGTTGCTTTCGAGATGTACTTAAGATGATAAAGGCCGAAACCGCCTTTGATGTTCATCATAACATCATCGCCTTTGAAAAATGTAATCATTTCACTTGGCAGGAAAGTAGTTGATCCGTCACTCTCAAGTTGCCTGGGATATATGATCTTATATTCAAGTTTTCCCTCGGTAAGGTCAGATGTTTTTTCCGTAGAATTGTTACATCCGGCAAAAAGAAACAGTATGGAAATGAGTATAATAAAAGATCGCATATTGACATTTATGTTTTCTTGCATCCCCTGGTTGCAGGGTAACAAAAGTAATAATTAATTAATACTTCCTTAAAATTTCTTTGCTGTTTAGATTGAATTTATTTATCAACCGCATGTTAGGGGTGACTAATGTTAGTTGATTTAGGATGTATGCAGTTAAAGTTCCGATAGGTGTTTTTACAGGAATATAAACGGTTAAAATTACACCCAAAAATCATTGTTTTATTATATCAAAAAATACTATATTGGCCTCCGAACACCAAAATTATTAATAACCAAATTACACGAGATCTATGAGCAAATTAGCTGTTATTGCTCTTGGTGGTAATGCCCTGCTGAGGGATAATCAGCAGGGAACCATTGAAGAACAGGAGCAGAATACTACTGAGACCCTCGAGAATATTGTGTTTCTTCTTAAGCGGGGTTATAACATTGTAATCTCTCACGGAAACGGTCCGCAGGTGGGGAACATTGTAATGCGGAACGATGCAGGCGAGCAGGTTTACGGTATACCTCAAATGCCTCTTGATGTTTGTGTTGCTGATTCCCAGGGCGGTATCGGGTACATGATAGAGCGGGCACTAAAAAATGTTTTGCGTCGCCACGGCATTGACCGGAATGTACTTACTTTGATGACCATGGTTGAGGTTGACCCTGAAGATGAGGCATTCAAGAATCCGCGTAAGCGTATTGGACGAACCGTAACAAAAGAAGAGGCAGATAAACTTGCGGCTGAAAAGGGATGGGTTTTCAAAGAAGAGAAAAAACAGAAAGGCGGATACCGCAGGGTTGTTCCTTCGCCTAAACCCAAACACATTATGAATTGGGAGGTGATAGGACAAAACGCTGAGCATGGTACGATCATCATTGCTGTGGGAGGAGGCGGAGTCCCTGTGTATGTGGATGAGAAAGGAGATATCCGGCCTGCCGAGGCTGTGATAGACAAGGATAATGCTTCCGCTTTGCTTGCCACTCAGATCAAGGCGGATGAGTTTTATATCCTCACCGACGTACCTTTTGTTTATGCCAACTTTGGTGAACCGGATCAGAAGAAACTGGAGTTTCTCGATTACAAGGATACGGTTAAATACCTTGAAGCAGGTACTTTTGGTGAAGGGAGCATGGCACCTAAGATAAGGGCAGCTTTGAGGTTTATTGAAGCAGGAGGGGAGAAGAGCATTATCACCGAATCGAAGAAACTGGAAGATAAATCCTATGGCACCAAGATCACAATGCATTACGAGGATGCGGATATGCAGAAGAATGATGGAATGCTGAAATGATCTAATGATGTAATGTTGTAATGATTCATAAAACGACAAAACAGTATTCGGTGAACGGTATTCAGTATTCGGTATCAAACTCGGAACCCGGAACTTGAAACATGGAACGATAGAACGGTAAAACGATAGAAC
>JALVJU010000534.1 GCA_027034005.1 Marinilabiliaceae bacterium | reverse complement strand
AGCTTGCAGGAAAGCCGTATGCGGGAAAACCGCACGTACGGTTTGACGAGGGGGCTGAAAGGAAAAGGTCTGCAATTGAGGAGTAACCCATTACCGCTTTTCCTTTCACTCTACTCTACTGTTCATCCACCTATTTCTTCAGCAGGTACTGCGCCGCCAGCACATCGAAGATGTAGGCAGCACTGCCGCTGATGACATGTTCCGTTGAGTAGTAGTCCCAAGCCCTTCCTCGGTACTCCACAAAATCCGGTTTTACAAGTGTCACACCAGATATCACACCGCCGGGCTGGTATGAATGGTCAGCCCTGTTAAAACCGTAAACCACGGTAGCCGACTTTGCCCCTACTCCTGAAACGTAGGAGTGATTGGATGCCGGATGTGCCCCGAGAAGGTAGTTAACTGTTGTGTAAACCAGTTCCGGGCTGAACATACCGGGATAGGCACGGATAAAATAAAAGTTCTTTGCTGCATTTTTGAGCATGCTCCATGTACCGCCCCATCCGAGACGAACGGGTGCATTGAACGGTGTCTCCTGCACTTTTTTGCTGAGATATTTACTTAACTCTTTTGCCTTTTGAAGGATGACATCAGAAAACCGGGGATCATTCACCTTGTCTTTTACCCTTACAAGCTCAAACCCTGACCGGCTGAAAACGCTAACAGGCATCTCTTTTATCGACGGGACATACGACAGTAATTTATCTTTATACTTTTCATCTCCTGTTGTTATGTACATCTCGGCAGCAGCTGCAATCTCCAACGAGTGGTATTTATCCTCTGCCGGGTTGTAACCGCAACGGAACCTCACCGGATCATGGCTTTGCTCGTAATCCCATATCTTTTCTGCACTCTTCAGGCATTCGTCAGAGAACTCCTTATCTATATTTTTGAAAAGCCGTGCTGTAATGGCAGCCACCTGCACAAACTGATATTGCCCTCCTGTGTTCCTGTCTGTGTAAAGCCAGCGGTCATCGAATTTACCTGAACGGCAGTTTTTGTGTTTTGTTTTGCCAAGTGAGGGATCGTAAATCATTTCGTCGGTGATGGAGGCCGGGTCTCCGTGTGCGCCGTAGTCGGGCCCTATGTGGCTGATGACGCCGCTCGGTACATGTCCGGTCTGTTTTGTGACGGCAAGCATCCACTCCATGCCGAACCGTATCTGCTGCAACAAGTCGTTATTGCCATCGGGCTCGTAAAGGTTTACAAGGCGCTCATCTTTCAGCACTGTTGTTACATCCCGTGTGGTGTTGAACTCCTCTTGTGCAAGTCCCATCCAGAGTATCACTTGCGCAATGCTTCCTGACGGAAGGTCGAAATCGGCCGCGTCGTGCCATCCGCCCCAGCTGATGCCGGGGATATGTTCCAGCGGTTTGAAACGGGTTTGCGTCTCAGGGCCCTGACGATAACCGTCTTTGCCGTTGTGGTTTGGTTTTGCCTGCAAGGCATCGTCAACGTGACAGGCGCCATGCCATATCCTCAGGAAATCTTTGACCTTGATGTGGCACATCTGTGTCGGGAAATAGGTATCAAGTGTGGCATGCCATGCAGTGTTAAATACGGTATCGGAGATGGCTATCGGGCCAACCTTCTGTTTCTCATATTCGAGGAAATAAAGCCCTTGTTTTTTTATGGATGAGAAATCGCATGTGTAGTAAGTGTTTTGGTAAAGATCTCCCCATCTTTCAAAAGGCAGATCCGTTACATGTTCAAGCTCTGCATTTTTGTTGATCCTGCTTATCTTCAGTTTGCCTGTTGCTGTTTTGCCTTTCTGCAGTTCAAGAATGGCTGTTTTTGTCTGATCGGGATGATAGCCTACCTGGGAAACTTCGAGTATCGGCGGTTTTGTCCAGTGCATATCTATCGAAGGAGTGATCTTAAGAGAAAAGGATCTTTCTTTTGAGCCTCTTGTTAAAGATGCAAAGACCATGTATCCGCCAATGTTGAAATCGCGTCTTTCGTCACGCATGCTCAGTATTGCATTTTTCCCCTCAAACACGATCTTTCGTTCCTGGTCTTCAGGTGCAACCGTTATCTTGTTTGCCTCAGGTATCAGCACCCGACGGCCCATAGGCTGCTCGTAGAAGTAATCACTTATGCCCCCGCCGTTAAAAGTTTTGTGCTCGTACTCTTCAGGATAGATCTCTATACGGAAAGAGAAGTTACGGATAGTATCCCAGTTGATGGTTTTGTCAAGATCTATCTGCACATTTATTGATTTGCCGTCGCTTGTTACGTTGGTAGTGTATTTCAGGTCAAGCGGAGTAAGCACAACAGGATAGCTCACCTTATTGTCGTTTATGTCAACAGTCCGGTCGCCCCGTTTGTCTTTACTGTCGTTGTAATACCCGAAGGTGTTACCGTCTTTGAGCTCGCAAACCACATTGCCCCCGTCAAGGACGCGTTTGCCTTGCATTATCATTTCCAGTCCGCCGAGCCGGCCGCCAAGGTATGTGTTGTGATAGATCAGAAACCTGAAGCCGGGAGCTTTGAAATACCCGTCTTTTGTGAGTTCTATCTGTGAAAGCAGGTTTCCGGGAAAAGAGGATAGGAGAATAGCTGAAATTACACAGATAAATGTTATTTTTAATGAAGTCATGAGGGTGATGTTTGATTATCTTTAAAAATCTAACTTGCTGTTAATTTATCAAATTATGATGTCTAAAACAAAAATAATCTTAGTGGCCGGAATCTTTTCTGTTCTTGTTTTTGTCCGGTGCAAGAATGAAAAGCAGGAAGACGTTGCCCGTTATGTTAATCCTTTCATCGGTACCGGAGGAAGTAAGGAGACAGGGCATGGTAATACTTTTCCGGGGGCTGCTTACCCGTTCGGCATGGTGCAGCTCAGTCCCGACAATGGTAAAAGCGGGCCTTTGTACTGCTCGGGGTATTCGTACAACG
>JALVJU010000533.1 GCA_027034005.1 Marinilabiliaceae bacterium | reverse complement strand
ATGTTGAAACAACAATAAATGTTATTGCCCGTCATCGATTGATATAAGGGTAGTGTGTAAAGGTATCTGGACATTAAAAGTGCTTCCATCTGTTTTGTGTCCTACTCCGTCAATAGAACAAGCACTATACAAAACCTCCGGATTACCGTTTTTTTTGATCAATAGCTGAGGCCGTTCCAGATTTGCAACTTTGATAGTATCTCCCGATTTAAGAATAACCTGCTTTTTCATGAAAAAAGAGTTTGCAGGCCTTTCCCACTTAATACCGTCTTTAGATTCAAGAATGGCAAGCCCCGGTATGCCTTTTGTTATTTTTCCTGTAAAATCCTTCAGTACAACAAAGAACTTTTTTAATGTGGTGTGGTACCAAACAAATGGGTCTTCT
The DNA here is from genome assembly GCA_027034005.1 of Marinilabiliaceae bacterium. Lineage (GTDB taxonomy): Bacteria > Bacteroidota > Bacteroidia > Bacteroidales > Marinilabiliaceae > JAADEM01. Next base: position 2,519 of record JALVJU010000533.1, on the reverse strand, counting down.
CCGCTTGCAATGGTGCCGTCGTCATTCCTTATGTCAAAAACAAAGTTATCGCAGGCAGTGAACGGTCCGGTGGGGGAGTCTGCAATCGCAACACCATGTACGCCTCGCCAATTGGGATCGTAGAAATTACCTTTAAAATACAAAAGGAATTTACCATCAGGAGGCCTCCTTACAACTGAGGGGTTTACCACAATGATATTATCAGGTTTTGGTTTTGTACCCTCCGGGGAAGGGTTAACAATATTGTCAGTTTTTACTCTTGTCCGGGGGACAAGGAGCGGTTTGTCCGGTCTTTTGAAATTTCCCGCCATCAGTTCCTCGAAGCTGTTGAATTCAATTACCCCGATGCATTGATTTTGTTGAACCCTGTTGCGTTTGTTTAGTCTTGCAGCTTTAGAACCTTTGGGCTGAGGCCCCGGGTCTTTACTGCCAATATAGTAGAGATAATATTTTCCGTTAAACTTTTTTAGGTGCGGATTGTGTACCATCTGAGCATCCCAGGCGGAGCCGTCTCCTTCAAGCGCTCGCCCTCTAAGCACTATTTTCTGAAATTTGAAATCCCTGTCGGGATGATCCGATACGGCATATGCAATTTTGGAGTAGAGTACCCATGAGTTTGAAAAATTGGGGACCGAATCTCCGCATTCCCATGTTGAGTATAACATGTGGTATCTGCTGTCATCGCCTTTTATCACACTGGCACCCCACACAAAGCGGCCGGGGTCGTTTAGAACAGAAGGGCCTTCCAGGATGTTGCCAACAACATTAGCATCAACCGGCAGTGCCTCCGTCTCAAAGAAATTATAGTTTTTTTGAACACAGCTTTGTAAAACGGCTGTAAAGAATAAAATAACAAAAAGATCGGTCTTCATTTTCTGTTAAGAATTTTTGAATAACATATAAATTTCAATGGTAATTATTCGTGTAATTCCATAGGTATTGGTATTCGTGCATCCGTGGCTCCTAACAAAAAAGCCGCTCAATGGCGGCTTCTATGGGGTACCGCATCAATCCGGACTAATTAAACTCCTGAAAACAGGATTTGAGGGTATCGGCACAGCAAGTATCCTCCGTGTAGTAAACTACAACCGCCGAAAAGGTTGAGGCCCGCTTTTTGTACCGAAAACTACCTCGGTATGTTTATAGTGTTGAGTTTAACAATCATTAGTGATTGATGCGGTATATTTTTACCAAAGAACGTATAACAAATATAGGTTTTTCAGGTTAATTAAACAAAGAAAATTGCAATGTTTACGGTAGTTTATACAAGGTATAAACAGAATGGTCTGAAAGTAATGTTATTAACCATAATTTCTTATTTTTGCCAATATTTTTGAGAAATGGGAATGTACACGATTATCGACATTGAGACAACGGGAGGGAGCCATAAAAACGGTAGAATAACCGAAATCGCCATTTATAAATTTGACGGTAACAGCATTGTTGATGAATTTGTTTCGCTCATCAATCCCGAAATGTACATTCCTCCATACATTACCCGGCTTACAGGCATCACTAATGAAATGGTTGAAGATGCGCCAAGGTTCTTCGAGGTGGCAAAACGTATTGTAGAAATAACCGAAGGAGCGGTGTTCGTTGCACACAATGCCCCTTTTGATTACAATTTTGTTAAGGCCGAGTTCAACTCTCTGGGGTACGATTTTGAGCGGGAGACGTTATGCACGGTGAAGTTGTCGCGCAAACTGCTGCCGGGGCTTCCCTCGTACAGTCTCGGCAATATCTGTGAACATTACGGGATAAGGAATGATGCCCGTCACCGTGCTGCAGGGGACGCGCATGCAACGGTGGAGCTTTTTAAGCTGCTGCTGGAAAGGAACAGCGGTATTATCCTTCCTGATGACCCTTATTCACAGTTTTCTGCCGGTTCGCTGCATCCTGACCTGTCATTGGAAAAACTCCGGAGCTTACCGGAGAAAACAGGTGTTTACTATCTCCATGATGAAGAGGGTGAATTGCTCTACATCGGTAAAAGCAAGAATATCCGCCGAAGGGTACTGCAACATCTTGGTAATCCCAAGACAAAGCGCGGAATAGAGATGAAGCAGAAAACAGCGGATATCAGTTACAATGTTACGGGCAGTGAACTGATAGCTCTGCTTAAGGAGTCGGAGGAGATAAAAAAACACAAACCACTGTACAACAAAGCCCAGAGGAAACGACGTGTCAGTTTTGGCCTTTACAGCTATTTTGACCGCAAAGGTTATCACCGTCTGATGTTGAAAAAGAATTCCGGGATCGAAACACCGCATGCATCTTTTGAAAGCATGAAAGAAGCTACAAATGCACTTTTTAACTGGGTTGATGAGTTTGACCTTTGTCAGCAGTTGTGCGGGTTTTACGATGGCACACACGGATGTTTCCGTTACAGTATAAAGCAGTGCAAGGGTGCATGTGTGGGAGAGGAGCCACCCCAGGAGTACAATGAGAGGGTAGAGGCGTTGCTGAAAAGTCTCTCCTGCCGTTTTGAAAATGCAGTTATCATCGACAAGGGCAAGGAC
>JALVJU010000532.1 GCA_027034005.1 Marinilabiliaceae bacterium | reverse complement strand
ACAACTGCATCTGCTCCGTTATCCGACAGTTCTTTGATGACTTTGGGAATGTTTGCGAAATATTTTCCTATCTTGATCGATACAGGAATGGTAACCTCTTTTTTAACGGCCTTCAGTATCTCAAGATAATTCCCCTTTTTCTCATTGTCGGCTTCATCAAGGGACGGGACAGAAAATACATTTACTTCTATACCATCGGCCCCGGCATCCTGCAAAGACCTGGCAAAGTATGTCCAGTTATCAGCAGTAACACAATTCACACTTGCGATGATAGGAATATCCACACTTTTCTTGCAATCGGATATCAACCTAAGATACGCAGTTAGGATGTCATCCACATCCTCGGTGGAATAAAAGTCCATGGTTTCGGGATAAAGATGATTCTCCGAAAGCATCTTGTTCATTTTCTTCTCCATCTCCAGAACTATCTCCTCCTCGAAAATGGACTTAAGGACAACTGCTCCGGCCCCATTATCGGCAAGGGCCTTTATGTTTTCAACCGAATAAGTCAGGCTTGAGCTTGACGCAATTATTGGCGATTTCACGGGAATACCCATGTAGGTTGTTGATATATCAGGCATTTTTCTATGTTTTTATTTGTTGTTTCCTAAATTTACAACTTATTTATGATGATTTCATACAAAACAGATGGATTTATTAAAAAATAAGCTACTACATAAACAATCCATAACTGCAATTGGTTTAATGTCGGGCACATCCCTTGACGGACTTGACATTGCTTTTTGCCGTTTTTCAAACAGTGGCAAATGGCATTTTGAACTTCTTAATGCAACAACTGTTCCCTACGATGATGAACTCAGAAAGAGCCTTCAAAATGCGGTCACTCTCCCCTCTCACGAACTTGTAGCCTTTCACCGCCGGTATGGAGAATGGACAGGAAAACAAGTCCTGGATTTTTTGAAAAATAAAAACCTCAAAATTAACATCATATCTTCCCACGGGCATACTGTTTTTCATAAACCCGAAAAGAAGATCAATCTGCAAATAGGCGACGGAGCTATGATCGCAGCAGTTACCGGCATCACGACAGTGTCGGATTTCAGGTCGTTTGACATCGCTCTCGGCGGACAGGGTGCACCACTCATCCCCATAGTTGACAGAGATCTGTTTGGAAAATATGAGGCTTGTGTAAACATTGGCGGATTTGCCAATGTATCCCTCGACATCGGCGGTAAAAGAAGGGCCTGGGATATTTGTCCTGCAAATATTGTACTTAACAAAATGGCAAGAGAAAAAGGCCTAGATTTTGACAAAAACGGAGAAATTGGCAGATCGGGAAAAGTTATAAATTCTTTGCTTGACTCACTCGAAGATATCGAATATTACCAGACAGAACCCCCAAAATCACTGGGCACTGAATGGCTGAACGATAACATTTTGCCTCTACTGAAAAAATGGGAATACAGCACAGAGGATATGATGGCCACCTTTTACCATCATACGGCAAACCGTATCACGGAGGACCTCAGCAAACACAATGTGGCATCAACACTGTTCACCGGCGGAGGAGTAAAAAACAGCTACCTGATGACACTCATTAAAAATAAACTAAAAGGAAAAATGATTATCCCGGAAGACGATATAATCGACTACAAGGAGGCCATAGGTTTCGCCTATCTTGGTGTCTTAAGAGCTCTTGAACTTCCAAATTGTCTTGCTTCGGTTACAGGAGCAAAACGAAACAGTTCTTCAGGGGTGATACACCTTGCCAAATAAAAAATGCGGGATATTTGCCCCGCATTTTCTTTAGTGTTTATGTTTATGATTTTCGTATTTGAAAAATTGTAGCTTATGCCCCATGCGGTCATGCTTGGTTTTCATATAAAACTCATTATGCGGGTTAGGTTCTATCTCTATGGGAACTATCTCCGTTATCTCGAGGCCGTAACCTTCAAGGCCTATGCGCTTCACAGGGTTGTTTGTCATCAACCGCATCTTTTTCACTCCCAGTTCACGTAATATCTGTGCTCCCACACCGTAGTCACGCTCATCTGCAGCAAAGCCAAGCTCTTCGTTTGCCTCAACGGTATCAAATCCTTCCTCCTGAAGCTTGTACGCTTTTATCTTGTTCATCAAACCTATGCCGCGGCCTTCCTGGTTCATGTAAACAATAACTCCTTTTCCCTCCTTCTCTATGGTTTCCATTGCATAATGCAACTGATCACCGCACTCACACCTCAACGACCCGAAGATGTCGCCCGTGACACAACTTGAGTGCACACGTACCAAAACTGGTTCATCCTCAGTCCATTCACCTTTGACCAGTGCCATATGTTCCAGTCCGTTTGACTTCTGCTTGAACGGGATGAACCTGAAATTACCGTAATGTGTGGGCAGATTGACCTCAACACCCTTGATTATCAAACTTTCTTTTTGTAGGCGGTATGCTATCAGGTCTTTTATTGTTACAATTTTAAGATCGAACTTACGCGCTATCTCCATCAACTCCGGGAGCCTGGCCATCGTTCCGTCATCATTCATTATCTCTACCAGAACGCCGGCAGGATATAATCCGGCAAGACGTGAGAGATCAACAGTTGCTTCAGTGTGGCCGGCCCTTCTTAACACACCTCTCTCCTTAGCTTTTAAAGGAAAGATATGCCCGGGCCGCCCCAGATCTTCCGGTTTTGTATTTGGATCACATAAAGCTTTAATGGTCTTTGCCCTGTCGGATGCTGAAATGCCGGTAGTGCACCCATGCCCGAGAAGGTCTACAGAAACGGTAAAAGGAGTGGCATGCAGACTGGTATTCTTTCCGACCATAAGTTCCAGCTCAAGCTCATCACAACGTTGTTCGGTTATGGGCGCACAAACAAGCCCCCGTCCGTGCTTGGCCATAAAATTGACTTTCTCAGGCGTTATCAACTCCGCTGCAGCGATAAAATCTCCCTCGTTCTCCCTGTCCTCGTCATCAACAACAATGATAAGCTCTCCGTTACGAATAGCTTTAATTGCCTCATCGATCGTATTTAGTTTAAATTCCCTTTCTTCTGACATTACGTATGGGTTTTTCAGCGTTTTTTATGAAAGATGCAAAATTAATAAAATAACATGCCCTTAATATGATTTGCCTCATTTTTTATGTTAATCGAGATCTTTCTTGTTAAGCCAGAAAAGCTTTCTGAAGAAGACGATATAAGCATCGGCATTCAGCAAGGTGGAATCTGTTGCGGACTTATAAGTCAAAAATACCCCTATAGGCAATAAAACAAACGATGACAGCCACATTCCTTCCCATACGGGCCAGACACCTTCCCGTGCCATTTTCTCACCAAATGTGTTTATGATATAGTAAATGATGAAAAATAAAACGGAGATAACAACAGGCATCCCAAGCCCGCCCTTACGTATGATGGCCCCAAGCGGTGCACCTATGAAAAAGAAAATAAAACAGGCGAATGATAGGGTGAACTTACGGTGACGCTCCATCTGGTAACGTATTATCCTTTTATCGTCATTCTCAATTCTCCTGCTCTGATTATCTATTATCTGCTTGTTCTCCCGTACTCTCCGTATCGCCTGTTCCATGACCATTATCTTCTGGTCACGAGGCAACATGTTAAAAATACTATCGGCGTCCTCCTTTATCAGCATTGAATCTATCACCCTGAGGTTCTCATCATTCTTCTTTCGATAGGCATACCTTATACGGGAAAAAACAAAAGACATGGTCTGTCTTTTCAAACCCTGGATCTTCTTTCTCTTTTGATTAAAAAGGGAGTCTTCATCCGTCTTAAGCTGTTTCAGGTTCTTCATCTTATAATTTCCCTTAAACTTGTTTTCATCAGTCCTTGAGAAATCATACCCGTTCATTTCTATCGTTGCAACCTCCTTAGAGAATTTATCGATCCTGAACATCTGTTTTTCACGATCTCTTATGCGCCCCCTTTTCTGCTGCACTTTTTCATCATACCTCACCCCGTTGAGCAGGGTCAGGGTCATGTAATGTTTGTTATCTGAAACCTGCATTTTACCGGAATCGGCAAGAGTGACATTGCTGTTTCGGTTAAGCCTGTCGCGGTGATCGTAGATCATGATATCGTAGAGCATATTACTCTCCCTGTCCTTCTCTTCAACTTTAATACTGAACCCGTCAATGCCATTATAAAAAACTTTCTCTTTGATGTCCAGTTCCGGCTTGGCCATCCTGACATCCCAGAACAGGGAATAGAATTTTAAATTGGCCACAGGAAGCATATTGTTCGAGAACCAGAATGCTGCAATGGAAATGATTATGGTCAGTATTATTAAAGGCTTCATGATGCGCTGCAACGATATCCCGGCAGCTTTCATTGCCGTAAGCTCATAATTCTCGCCAAGATTCCCAAAGGTCATCAACGAAGCCAGAAGTATTGCCAAAGGAAGTGCCATGGGAATAACCTGTACAGATGCATAGAACATCAGCTCGGCCAGTACCGACATCTCGAGCCCCTTGCCAACCATCTCGTCAACATATTTCCACAGGAACTGCATCACCAGGATGAACAATGCAATAAAAAAAGTCATTATGAGAGGCCCCGTATAACTTTTTAATATGAAAACATGTAGTTTTTTCAGTCTAAACACCTTCTACTTTATCTGCAAGTTAAAAATACAAACCACAAAAATACAAAATACCCCGTTAATTCATATTAAATTAACAACACGGAATAATTTCTATCTCATCATTCTTAGGTAAGACAAACAAAACATGTTTTTCCCGTATAAAAATGAATAAATGCAGTATTTAACAGGGGAAAAGGAAAGTTCAAAAGTTATTAACCATATTTTAGTCATCAGGCCCCCAGCAGATGCTTTAGAGCATCAACCTGCTGGTTCCATAACTCGATAGTGTCTTCTTTCTCGTCAGGTTCAGTAAAATCAACTACTACAAGAGCTGTATCACCGGTAAGTTCATCAACATTTATCCTGAATTCAAAATATGTTTCAGGATCATCATCAAGCCAGTGATACCGCACCATCTTATTTTCCTTGCGCAAAACCTGCTCTGCTTCCTGCTCTGCTCCGTCCCAGATGAAGGTGAATATTTTACCGTTTAAATTGACATCATCTGCAAACCATTCTGACAAGCCGCTTGGTGAACTCAGACGGTTAAAAAGAATTGAGGGGGAAATATTTATAATGTATTCAATTTCTATTTTCTCTTTTGACATGATCGATCAAATTTTAATATTCGTGGTTACAATATAATAGATTTATTGTAAATATAAAATGAGTGTTAACAAATAGACAATAAAAATTTCTTTCTAAAATCTTGCTGTCTCATTAATACCTATCAGCTTTTCATAACTGCTGTTACAATTCCTTCTGCCAACTTCTAAAATAACAGGCCGGCGATGATGTCCTTCATAAAAATAAATGCAGATACTTAAAAGTACCTTCGTATTATCTCATTGTATTTTTCAAAAAGCAACTCCACTTCCTTTAAAGTGATAGTCTTAGAATAAATTCGAATAAGATCAAGAACTTCGGAAGCATATATTACTGCCAGTGCCGCATCAAACGCAGAAAGTGTAACATTATTCCGGACCTGTGTGGTAATTTTCCGAAAATCATCCCAGCCTATCTGTCTGTCAACCTTGAGATAGTACATATCGAGCTCCGCGTCCTTGTATATATTCTCTGTGATCTTTGTGATCTTAAATATCTTTTTGATATTAATCACCGCAATTCCCTCTATTTTCCTGGGTTTTGCAAAAACAACCCCATGTACTTTATAGTGCTTTTGAAGATCGGCAATAGTTTCAAATTTCTCATAACCATTCACCCTGATGGCATTAAAAATTTTATTATCAATACTAATGGATGCTGAGGAACCATCAAAATCAACACCTGTATATTTTTTGATCTCGTGTGTCATGCGAAATATCACTTCTGCAGAGTACTCTTTAGCAGTTATCAGGAATATAGCATCATTTTTTTCCTGTGAGGTAAAATTATTTCCGTAATATCCGGGAAAAGCTCCGAGATTCTCAAGCACAAAAGTATTATCCTGAACACCTTTTTCTATGGTTATAATTTCTTCTTCTTTTATTATACTACCAAATGTTTCCAACATAACTGACATTTTTATTCTTAATTGTTTCTCTTTCGCATAAGATAGGAAAATATAAAGTGATTTTCAACTACACGCATAAACTTATTATTTTTTCTCCGTTGATAGTTTTACCAAAGCCTGAAATAAAAAACATATTTTTTTTGTGATTTTTTGAATATTTCATTTACATTTGCAACCGCAAAAATGAGGAGGGTATAACGATATCTGCCAGACAAAAATTTGCACAGCTCAGGTGGTTAGAGTCCCTATAAATATAGGGAAGACCGGCAACACAAAGGAACTATTAAAAAAATAAGATACTGAAAAAAATACAAGCCGAGGTAGCTCAGCTGGTTAGAGCGCAGGATTCATAATCCTGAGGTCGGCGGTTCAAGCCCGCCTCTCGGTACTGAAAGGGAATAGCAGAAATGCTGTTCCCTTTTTTTGTTTTTTACACCAAGCTGATTAGAGCGCCCCGATGAAGATCGGGGAGGTCGGCAGTTTCCCGTAACCAGTCCGGAACACGCAAGCCCGCCTCTCGGTACTGAAAGGAAGTAGATTGATTTCTGCTCCCTTTTTTCGTAAATTTAAGCATGGCTTATTTTGTATACATACTTTACAGTGAAAAAACCGACAATTACTACGTCGGAAGCACGTCCGACATTGAGAAACGATTGCAGAAACACAACCTAGGCGGAACCGCATCCACTTGTCCGGGCAGACCCTGGAGGATCGTTTACTCAGAAATATTGAATACAAAGCACGAAGCTCTGATTCATATTAATGATCACTACTATACCATAATTGATTCAACTTATAATTTTTTAGAATATAACAAAGTAATACCAAAATATATAATTAATCGTTCCGTACTTATTGACCAGAAAGATAAAATAAGAATGATTGGAGAGCCATGGATAAATAAAAAAATGACAAAATTATTTATTTCAATATGTAATAAATAAACTACATGATCAGGTCATTCTATTCACAACTTAACAATGCCACAAATCACGTTATACAAAACATACTCGAAAAGCTATTTTACACAGCCGTAACCGTCTGGTGCCTCTATCTTTTTGTTACGGCATTCTGTTTTACCGCTTACGAGGTGCCTTCCGACTCAATGCTGCCCAACATAGAGCCGGGTGAGTGGATTGGGGTGGATAAGGCAGGTTACGGCAGTGTTATAAGGTTGTTTGGCAAGGAGGTAAACACTCCCAAGTTCAGGAGCATAAAACGTGGTGATATTATTGTTTTTCATTTTCCCGAGGGAGATACGGTATTGGTAAGCAATCCGATAAGGAATTATTATGAACTGAAACGAAGAAAAGATGCCATGGCAGTAAACTGTGCCGATGATGATAAGGCCCGCCTGCCCTTGTCGTACCGTATGGCCTATGTAAAACGGTGCATTGGACTGCCGGGCGACAGCTTGTCTGTTGTTAACGGTATAGTTTACATCAACAACGCCCCGCCCCGGGAAATCTATAAAACAAAAGTATGGTACTATACTTATGCACCGATGAGCGATACCATAAACAATATTTTCCAAGAAATACCATATAGCTGGGCAGAAACAGACAGTGCAAAACAGAAGGTACTGCTCACTAAAGATGAAAAAACAGCCCTAGCCAATAAATATATACCTGAAGTTTTAGATAGCATAAAACGATATGTAAGGGACTGGTACGATGAGAACACATATCCGTACCTTAAAGACAGGCCTGTACATTGGACATGGGACAACTACGGCCCGGTGTATGTGCCCAAAAAGAACGATACGCTCAAGCTTGAAGGGGATGCCATATTCCGCTATGGGAGGCTGATAGAAGTGTACGAGAAAAATGAGCTTGCGATACGTAACGACTCGGTGTTTATCAACGGGATATATTCGACCAGATATGTGTGCCGGCAAAATTACTATTTTATGCTTGGCGACAACAGGCCGAATAGTTACGACAGCCGTGCCTGGGGCCTGGTGCCCGAAAACCACATAATAGGGCGGGCTTTTACGATTTTATGGAGCGCCTGCCCGGAATATGGAGGTTGGAGAAGTATAAGATGGGACAGGATATTGAAGTTTATAAAATAATTCAATAATCGGTGTTCAACATTAACATGTTTTTTTTGAATAACGAATTTCGAATTACGAAGTGAAAGAACCCGGAACCAGGAACCTGAAACGGTTAAACGGTAGAACGGAAAAACGGTAGAACGATTAAACTGCAAATCGGCAACAAACCCGGTATCAAATCTCTTGCTTAACATTGTTTAACACAATTTAACAAGACTTTTTATGTGTAAGTAGAATAGATAGTTACAGTAAAAATTCCCCAATAT
>JALVJU010000531.1 GCA_027034005.1 Marinilabiliaceae bacterium | reverse complement strand
GGAAACTATACCTGCCAATGAGCCCCGTAGCTAATAAAAATATAAGGTTTTTTCTTCTGATAATAATGCAGTTGCTTGTTGTTACTGGGGGGTATTCTATTGAAAAGAAAAAGCTTCTGACCTACACCGTGAATGATGGTTTGCCACGAAACATGGTTACCTGTTTTGTGAAAGATAATTACGGTTACGGCTGGGTCGGTACGCGGAACGGCCTTGCCAGGTTCGATGGCTATGCATTTTTTCAATATGACTCGTTAAAAGGATTGTACATCAACTCTTTGGTAATCGACGGTAAAGATAATCTCTGGGCAGGTACAAACCACGGGCTTTTTCGTTACGACAGGTTAACGGATAATTTTAACCTGATTGTTAAAGGCTATATCCATGACATAAGTTGGTTTGATGATAAAATGTATTTCCTTCTCGGGAAAACCCTTATGTGGCTTTCGGAAGACAACACCCCCAAAATGGTTTCCGATGCAAGGATAAATAGATATTTCATAAACAAGGAAGGTGTCTGGTACAGCCCTGAGTCGGGAGGCCTGGAATTAAGGAACAGCCCAAAGGTGCTTTTAGAAGGGAGGGCAGTTTCGTTTATCAGGGAAGCGGGAGGCCATTTGTTTGTTGCATGCACCAACGGGAATTTGTTCGTAAAAGACGAGAAAAACCAGCTGAGCAGGATAGAGATTTACAATCACCATAAGATATTTGATGTAGTTAAGGTAGAGAACGAATACTGGATAGCCACTGACGGCAATGGCATCTTCATCCTGGACAATGACCTGAAATTTAAAAGGCATCTTTACAATAAGGTTAATAATATCTCAATCCTGCCAAGCAACAGCATTTACGACATCTTTGTTTCAGGCGGTAATGTGATCTGGATATGTTCATACGGTGCAGGCCTTGCGTGCCTTTTGCCCGAGAATATGCCTTTCAGAAATATCACTCCGAAAGCAGGTGACAGCAACGCCCTTGTCGCTAAGGAAGGTTATTCCGTGTTTATTGACGGTAACAAATACCTGCTTGGGACGAATTACGGTTTTTCGGTATGGGATGTTAAAAGGGACAGGTTTAAGAACTTCAGTACTGACAAACTTCTTCCGGAGCTTCATGGCACAAAGGTGAGAGCTATAACCAAAGACCGGCGGGATAACTATTGGATAGCAACATACGATGGATTAATGGGAAAATATTCCCGTGATTTTAAACTTCTAAATATATATCATCCTCTGACAAAAACGCCGGAGGAGATACAGGAGATCGTTCAGGTGTTCAATGTTGATAAAGAAAGGTTTCTGATAGCTTCCTTCATACAGGGGAAAGGGCTCTATTCGTTCAATGCCTCAACCGGGGAAGCAGAAAAAGTGAAAGATGATAAGGCAAAACTAAGAAGGCGATTCTGGCAGGTTGCCTCCATAAGGAAAAATCATTCGGGGCAGATAGTTGTCTTGATAAACAGATTAGGGCTGTTTCAGTACATACCCAAGGAGAACAGCATATATGCACTTACTCCTGAGATCAATGAAAAACTAACCATGATCCTGAACGATTTTTATCATGATAAACAGGGGAATTACTGGATAGCCACCAAGATTGACGGGCTGATAAACATATCACCCAAAGGGGAGATACTTAAAATATGGGACCATAAAGACGGGTTGCCTACAAATACAGTTTTAAGGATAGAATCACCGGATGACCGGTTCTTGTGGCTCAGTACTATAGACGGGCTATGCAGGTTGGATATGGAAAACGATAACCTTCAAATCTTTGATTCGCGCCACGGATTAAGTTCCAATGAATTCTCGCCACGGGCATCATTAAAGACACCTGATAACAAGCTCATATTCGGGTGTTCCGAAGGTTTTGTTATTGTCAATCCTTCAAAGGTAGTAGTGGACACAAGTAAGACCAAAGTGATAATTTCCGATATAATTTTTCAGAACACAAGCATAAAAAAACTCCCCGGGGAATCTTATCTTACAAAACCACTGGAGGAGACAGAAAAAATAGTCTTGCCTTTCAAAAGAAACTCCTTTACGATAAAGTTTTTCACCAACGATAACGACCTCCCGAAATATAATAATTTCGCATACAGGCTAAAAGGGCTTGAGGACAACTGGATATATCTTGGGGAAGCTAATCATACAACCTACACAAACCTTTCTCCCGGCGAATATGTTTTTGAGGTGAAAAGCACGAATAAAAGTAACGTCTGGAATAACATACCAACTAGGCTGACGATTAGGATACTGCCTCCGTGGTATCTTGCCTGGTGGGCTTTTGTGCTTTATGCACTGGTTATTTTGTCTGCAATATTTCTGGCATTCAGGTATTACAAGAATAAGCTTCACTGGAGGATGGAACTTGACATGGCCAATTACAAAGCCCGGCACGAGCATGAGCTGACAGAGAAAAAACTTACATTTTTCACCAATATCTCACATGACCTTAAAACAGCCGCAACGCTTATTTCAGCACCTGTTGACGATCTGCTTGGGATGGGGGGATGCACCGATGAACATAAAAAGAAACTCCTGGTTGTAAAACGAAATGCTGAACGACTGTACAAACTGAATGTTGACCTGCTGGAGTTTCGTAAGATATCTCAAAACCAGTTGCCGCTGAAGGTTAAAGAAACAGGCCTTAAAGCGTCAATTCAAAACATCTACGAGGCATTCAGCCAGCAGTGTGAGAAGAAAGAAATTGAGTATAGCCTGTCGTATGAACTTGACGGTACGGTGTGGGCTGATCAGAAAAAAATAGAGAAGATCTTATGGAACCTGATCTCAAATGCAGTAAAATATACGGATCCCGGAGGGAAAATATCTTTGAGGATATCATCGGTAATCCGGGAGGATGGAAAGTATGTGAAGATGGAGGTCACAGATACCGGCAAAGGTATGTCGAAAGAGTATC
>JALVJU010000530.1:1425-2932 GCA_027034005.1 Marinilabiliaceae bacterium | reverse complement strand
CACCATCATTCCCGAGGTTGACATGCCGGGACATACCAATGCTGCCCTTGTGGCTTATGCCGAACTGAACGCCGACAACAAGGCCAGAAAGCCGTACACAGGAACAAACGTTGGTTTCAGCACACTTGATACCAAAAAGGAGATAACCTACAAGTTCATCGACGATGTGGTGCGTGAGATCTCAGATATAACACCGGGGCCATATTTCCACATAGGGGGAGACGAGTCACATGCCACAAAGAAGAAAGATTACATTCCTTTTATTGAAAGGGTACAGGATATCGTAAATTCCCACGGCAAGCAGGTCATAGGCTGGGCCGACATCTCGGCTGCAAAACTTAAGCCTAACACACTGGCCCAGTTCTGGCAGGAGAAACCTAAAAATGCTTTAAATGCGGTTAAGCAGGATGCTAAAATAATTATGTCAACAGCCTCGCACATGTACATGGACCTGAAGTATGACACGTTATGCACACTGGGGCTTACCTGGGCCGGATATGTGAACACACGTAAGGCATACGACTGGGATCCGGAAACTGCTTTCAAGGGAATTACCAAAGATGACATTTTTGGTTTTGAATCGGCCCTGTGGACTGAAACGGTGAAAACCACAGCCGATATCGATTTCATGGTTTTCCCGCGCCTTCCGGGATATGCAGAGATAGCATGGACTACACAAAAACGTGACTGGAACGAGTACAAAGAACGCCTGAAGAGCTTTGCCGACAGGTTTAGTTACATGGGGATAAACTATTACAAGTCACCGCTTGTGTGGCAAAAGTAAAACACAGAGATACAACATATGAACAATGGGAGTGCAGTTTTTTTTTACAGCACTCCTATTGTTTTTATAAAAGCTCAAATTCTCTAATTTAAATTTTGTGAATGAAAGTGTTTATTAGTAGAAGGTGCTGCATAGTTTGGCAATGTTGACTGGAATTTTTGTAAAAGTGAAAAGTTTAGTAATTTAATAAATTGGGATTTGAGCGTTAATCTGGCAGGATAGTAATCGTAATATAAAAAGATTAATACCTGATGATTTTAGCTTAAATATGTGTAATTTTATTCTAGAACTAAACAAGTGTAATTGTTTTCAAATAAAAAAAGTTTAATATTTATAGCATGAAATCAAAATTAAAAGACAATGAAGAAGTAATCTTAACGATTAGAAAACATTGGTTTGTTCTTATAAAACCTATTTTATGGGCATTAATATTGCTAACAATTGGGGGGCTTGGATATTATTATTATCAGGCTGAATTTGGAAAATATTTTCTTATCCTGATAGGTTTGATAATTTTATGGTTTGTATATAAAATATTCAATTGGAGGAATAATTTATGGACAGTAACTAATTTAAGGGTTATTGATGAATATGGTGTTTTTTCACATAATTCTAAAGAAACTCCATTAGACAAGATCAATAATGTTTCGTACAAACAACCGTTATTAGGAAGAATATTTAATTATGGAGATATTCAGATACAGTCTGCAGCAGAGGCTGGTT
>JALVJU010000530.1:0-1415 GCA_027034005.1 Marinilabiliaceae bacterium | reverse complement strand
CAACAATACAAAAAATGGTTCAAAGGCCAAAACTGTTAAAAGATACAATTACTGAGTATCAGGAGAATTACAAACAAGAACAAATAAAAGAACAAGCTCAAAAGTTGGCTAATGTTTTAGGTAATCAAACAAATTCTGAGCATTATGATATTTACGATGAATTAACAAAACTTAATGATCTGAAAGAAAAAGGAATCATTACAGAGGAAGAATTCCAAAAAAGAAAAGAGTTAATATTAAATAAATAACCAAAAATAAAACGGGCACATATTATCAATGAGTCCATTTTAAATATCTATAGAAATAGTTTTTACCGGGAGTGCCACAACAGCACTCCCGTTTTTAATGCTTAACTACAGTTCGTGTACGGCCTCAAAGAAGGCCATGATATTCTCGATCGGTGTATCGTCCTGGATATTGTGGGCGGGAGCAAGGATGTACCCGCCTCCCTTGCCAAGTATTTCCACACGGCGTTTAACTTCATCCTTTATCTGTTGCGTTGTGCCGTTGGGCATCAGCTCCTGAACGCAGATGCCGCCAAAGAAGATAAGGTCTTTGCCAAACTCCTTTTTCAGGAATTCAGGTGTCATATCTTTGGCAAGCGGCTACAGAGGGTTCAGGATATCAAGCCCTATCTCTATCAGGTCGGGGATGATGGGAACGACCGAACCGCATGTGTGCCAGGAGATCTTGATGTCCGGGTTCACTTTGCGAAATTCTTCGAACATATATTTCATGCGGGGTTTGAATATGTCCCTCCACTGTTTCGGGTCCATCAGCATGCCGTCCTGTCCGCCAAAATCGTCACCTGCCCATATCATGTCCACTCCGCGGCGTATCATCTCTTTTCCCATTTCAAGGTGTGTCTCCATCACCCTGTCGAGCAGTTTGTGGAAATAGGGTGGCTGCAGCATCATGTCCATGAAAAATTTCTCGAGCCTGTAAGGTACCATGACGTTTCGAATATGGCCGTTTCCAGGTCACCGATAACACCGTACTTGTCTTTGTATTTCGATACTTTCATGTCAACATCATCGTAGCGGCCTTCGGCATGAGGGTCGGGAAGAGGGTAGTTGTCGATATCCTCTTCGCTTTCGGCGTTCTCAAGCGGGTATTTGTAGAACTCGTTGTACAGCCCCATTGGTTTGAATATCATCCCGTACTCATTGGTCAGGGTCCCGTCGTCGTTGGTCCTTGTGGGGAAGTTCTTTGGTGCTACCGATGCTGTTCCCACGGCATCGTTGCCAAGGTGCAGAAGCAGGTCGGTATGGGATATCCTTGTGGACAGAAGCGAGTCCAGCGGTTCTTCGTAAGGCAGCCCGAGGTATTTCGACATCTTTTCAGCCACTTGCGGCGTGAAGTTGGCAAACACCGGAGGCCTGTCAGGCTCACCACCCATTATGGTTGTAATAAAT
>JALVJU010000529.1 GCA_027034005.1 Marinilabiliaceae bacterium | reverse complement strand
AAGGTGGACAATGCCAAGCGTGAACTGCCCGACGATCTTCAGGAAGATCCCATGGTGCAGGATATCGACATGTCGGAACTCCCGGTGCTGAATATCAACCTTTCGGGCGATTACAGCATTTATGAGCTGAAGAAATTTGCCGAGGAGCTCCAGGATGATCTTGAGTCGCTCCGTGAGATACGTGAGGCAAAAATAAAAGGTGTGGACGAGCGGGAGATAAAGATACATGTCGACCCCCACAAGATGGCAGCCTACGACCTCTCATTCCGCGACATCGAAATGGCCATACAGGGCGAGAACATCACCATGGGAGCAGGCGAGATCGTTGTTGACGGCACACGGCGCTCCATCCGCATCAATGCCGATTACAAAAATATGGATGAGATCCGCAACACGATCATTAAAGACAAGAAAGGCAAGGCAATATACATAAAGGATGTGGCAGACGTGATAGACGGTTTTGAAGAGAAGAGTACCATCTCACGGCTTAACAAAAAACCTGTCGTAACACTTGCCATAGTTAAAAAGAGCGGCGAGAACCTGCTCGATGCTACCGATAAAATATTCCGCATCATCGACGAGAAGCAGATGACCAACGCACTGCCTAAGGACCTTAAGATCACAGTCACTGACGATAAGTCTGTTTTCATACGTGATCAGATCAGTAATCTTGAGAACAGCATCCTGATGGGAATGATACTTGTGATCGTCATCCTTTATCTTTTCATGGGGTTAAGGAACGCGATATTCTCAGGGCTGGCGATACCAATGTCCATGTTCATTTCTTTCCTCGTACTTAAGCAGATAGGTTACACAATTAACGGCATGGTGCTTTTCAGTCTTGTGCTTGCCCTCGGCATGCTTGTTGACAATGCTATTGTGGTTATCGAGAATGTTTACCGGATGATGGAGCATGGGATGAAACGTGAAAAGGCCGTCCGTAACGGTACTAGTGAAATAGCCATTCCCATCATCTCTTCAACGGCCACGACACTGGCGGCATTCTTTCCTCTCATCTTCTGGCCGGGGATGGTAGGAAGTTTCATGCGATATCTGCCGGTTACGCTCATCATCGTCCTTTCATCCTCACTTTTTGTGGCATTGGTGCTAAATCCCGTTTTTGCTGCAAGGTTCATGAAACTTCAGGATGACGATGACCAGGGAAAGAGCAACAGGAAAGTATTCATCTTTACGGGAGCAATGGCTTTTCTCGGGGTGATTTCCTACCTGTTTGGCGACATCCTTGCAGGCAACCTGCTTGTACTGCCGCTGCTTGTTACGCTGGTCAATCTGTTTATGTTGAAGCCCGGGGCACGTAAATTTCAACACTCTGTGCTTCCACGTCTGGAACAGGCCTATGAATGGACACTTCGAAAAGCACTTGGCAGAAGGACATCGATATGGCTGCTCATGGCAGCCGTGTTTGGATTTTTCTTTTCGTTATTTTTTTACAAAATGACAAATCCCAACGTGGTATTCTTCCCTGTGAATGAACCCAAAAGCATATACATCACCATGGAGTTGCCGCTTGGTTCCGACATTGCGACAACCGATAAACTGACAAGAGAGGCAGAGGATATTCTGTATTCCACACTCGATCCGTACATGGACATAGTTAAATCGATAGGTGTAACCGTTGGAAGCGGGAAAGGTGGATTCTTTGAATCGGGGAAAATGCCGAACAAATCACTAACAACAATAACTTTTGTCGATTACCAGTACCGTCACGGCATAAAGACCGGCGACATAATGAAAAAGCTTACCGATAACTTTAAGGGATTTGTGGGTGCCAAGATCTTTGTTGAAAAAGACCAGCACGGACCTCCCGTCGGGAAGCCTGTAAACATAGAGATCTCCGGGGATGATTATCAGCAGTTGATAGCGCTGGCAAAGGATATCAAGCAGATGATCAATGATGACCATATCCCCGGCATAGAGAACCTGAAACTTGACATCAACACCAATAAACCGGAGATGCTGCTTCACATCGACAGGGACAAGGTCCGCCGTCTGGGACTTTCAACGCGCGATGTCGTTATGCAGCTTCGTACCGCTCTTTACGGCAGTGAAGTGAGCAAGTTCAAGGCAGGTGAGGATGAGTATGACATAATGCTGCGACTTCAGGACAAGTACCGAAACGATGTGACGACACTGATGAACCAGAAGATCAAAATTGACAAGAACGGTAAGAAAGGCCTCATTCCCGTATCAGCAGTTGCCACTTACGAGTATGCTTCTACTTATGAAAAGATACAGCGGATAGACAACAAGAGGGAGATCACCATCTACTCGAACATCATCGAGGGATACAACGGAAACGTGATCAATGCGCGGATACGCGAACTACTTGAAGGATACAGCATGCCCGCCGGATACCGGTGGAAGATAACAGGTGAACAGGAGAACCAGAAAGAGACATCTGATTTTCTTGCCGTAGCAATGCTTCTTGCCATTGCCTTGATATCCATGATACTGATCACGCAGTTCAACTCCGGGGTCAAGCCGGCGATCATCATCGGAACGGTGGGACTGAGTACCATCGGTGTGTTTATGGGGCTTGGCACTTTCCACATGCAGTTTGTCATCCTGATGACCGGAGTGGGTATCGTCTCGCTGGCCGGTATTGTTGTGAACAACGGGATCGTGCTCATTGACTACATTGACCTTTTGAGGGCTGAGCGCAAACATGAACTGGGGCTTGATGAAAACGGGCGTCTTTCGCCTCAGGATGAGATAGACCTTGTTGTGAAAGGCGGTAAGACGCGCTTAAGGCCTGTGTTGCTTACTGCCATCACTACTGTGCTTGGGCTTATACCTATGGCCATTGGCCTGAATTTCGACTTTTTCGGCCTTTTCACAAAGCTTGACCCGAATATCTTTTTTGGCGGCGACAATGCTGATTTCTGGTCACCGATGGCCTGGACAGTGATATTCGG
>JALVJU010000528.1 GCA_027034005.1 Marinilabiliaceae bacterium | reverse complement strand
CGATAAGTCGATATGCGGATTTGCAAGGGCAACCCTCTGAAACTCATTTATGATATGACGCAGCTCCGTGGAATTTCTCTTAAGGAACCTGCGACGGGCAGGAATATTGAAAAACAGGTTCTTGACCAAGACCTGCGTTCCCACAGCACACTGAACAGGCTCCTGTGATATCACCGACGAACCGGCTATTTCAATCTTTGTCCCCAGCTCCTCATCAGCAGTCCGGGTCTTCATCTCAACCAGGGCAACAGCGGCAATGGAAGCAAGTGCTTCACCGCGAAACCCCATTGTTGTTATGGAAAACAGGTCACTCGCCTCACGTATCTTTGATGTGGCATGACGCTCAAAAGCCATTCTTGCATCTGTGTCGCTCATGCCCTTCCCGTTGTCAATAACCTGTATTAGATTTTTACCCGCTTCCTTAACTATCACCTTTATCTCCGAAGCCCCTGCATCAATGGCATTCTCCATCAACTCTTTCACCACCGATGCCGGCCTCTGGACGACTTCGCCTGCTGCGATCTGATTTGCAACAGAATCAGGCAGTAACTGTATTACATTCGACATACTACGACCACCTTTTATTTTGCAAAGAACTGCATGTACCACTCCTGCCCCGACTTTACAAGATACTGTGCCAGGATAATCAGAATTATCAAGATGATTATCAACCTGATATTCGATTTTCTCTTTTCTCTCCTGCGTACCTCAAAATGCGATTTTATCTTATGACCGGACCTGAACCCGGCCCTTATGCGGGCGGCATAATCCCTCTCTTCTCCCTCTTCAAGCATTCCCAGCTCCTCTTTTATCCTTTTCTCCCTCTCTTCCCGCTTCTCTTTGGCCTCGTCCCAATAAATGGGCTGATGGTCGAACACCCGGTGGCGCGGTATCTTTAAAAAACTGAATCTCATAATCTTTAAATTTCCCTTCGAGGCAGGATCATGCAAAACCTGATATGCCTTTGTCCGTCATGCCTCTAACATTAAATCTTTATTCCTGAACTATTGATTTCAGTTCAGATATACCTTTGCAAAGGTACGAAATATTTTCTCCCCGGATTTGGATTTTGAGAAGTTGTAACTGCGAAATCACCCTGAATTTTCAGTTGAGCTTCTCCCCGCACCTGCTGCAGTAAACAGCACCGTCCTGATGATCGTCCTTCAAACATCGGGGACAAACCTGCGTATTTGATGACGTTCCGCTTTTCTTTTGTGCCATCTCTGATGTGACAATACCTGTCGGGACAGCAATTATGGAATAACCGAGGATCATTATCACACTTGCCAGGAACTGCCCGACAACAGTCACCGGGGCAATATCGCCATAGCCCACTGTGGTAAGGGTAACTATTGCCCAGTAAACACTTCTGGGGATGGATGAAAAACCGGAATTGTACGGATTTTCAATGATGTACATTACCGTTCCGAGTATCGTTACCAGTATCAGAATGAAAAACAGAAAAACACTTATCTTCTTTCCGCTTGCCCTTAATGCCTGCCATAACTTTGATGATTCCTGAACATAACGGGTAAGCTTAAGTACCCTGAACACACGCAGTAGCCGTAAGGAGCGTAAAATTATAAACATATGGGTACCTGCCACGAACAGGCCAATATAACTTGGAAGAATGGCAAGAAGATCAATTATTCCATAAAAGGAAAAAATATAAGCAAACGGCTTTTGCACAACCCATATCCTCAGAATGTATTCGATAGTAAATAGTATGGTAATAACCCACTCTGCATCCTGAAGCCACATTGTCATCTGTTCTGAATTGCCGGGAACACTCTCAAGCATCACTATCACGATGCTTGCAAATATCAGGAATATCAGTACCAGGTCGAACAGCCTGCCGCCCCGGGTATCTGCCTCAAAAATTATTTCATAAAGCCGCTTTTTCACAACCGTTCTTTTGAGTAATTATTCTTTTTAAAGATAACTCTTATATCCGCAAGTTATTTAATTTTTTCTAATAAAAAACTTGCGGATTAAGGTAAAACTCTACCCGGCTACACAGTTAGACGGGCCTGACCGCGGGAGTCGGGCAGGCAGGCCGATTTAGAAAATCACGGTTTACAGTGAGTGTAACGAAACTGTAACCGATTGATTTTCTTACATCGATCCGCAATAAAAAATTTTATTGCAGATTTTATGATAACTAAATTTTGGCTAATCCTTTCTCCCTCAAATTCTAATTGCACTGCCATTTGTAAAAAAAATCGGCCAAAAGATCATTTCAACAAAGCAAGCATAACCGGAAAATTAACAATCATATGAAAAACAATACTGCTTTTCAGCCCGTACCTGGTCCTGACAAAACCCAGAATTAATCCCAGCACTAACTGTGGTAATATTAAGATTACTGAAAAAACAGCTATCATTATAACATCACCTGAAAAATTAAAAACATGAAGCAGCCCAAACAGAGCTGATGAGATGTAATATAAACTCCTGAAATTCTTATCTGCCAACATCTGCAATCTGCTCAACCCCACCTTAAAGAAAAGCACAGCAAAACCCAATAAAATAATTGTCAGGACAATAACCGACATGGTTTTTCCATTTATAAAAGACACAGTAAGCAGGCATAGCCCGGTAACGACAAACAGCAGAGCTGTTACACCGGACAATCTTAGCAACCCTCTAAAAAGAATTTCCTCATAAACCGGGGCAATAAAAACTGCAATCAAAATAGTTTTCACAGAAAATGTCAAGTAATCTGCATGCTCAATGTTGAACGTTTTTGAAACAAAGAGTACAATACCCCCCAACGGGACAGCAATGAACAAATACATCAGAAACAGCTTTAACATTTCGATCCAATCCGGCTTACGCACATGCCCTAATGTGGGATGTTTTAAAAACTCTATAAAATCAATCATAATGGGTGTTAATATTGAATAAACACAGACAAAAAAAACGGTTAAAGTTATAAAAACGGTTA